>JAVYOA010000003.1 GCA_038734945.1 Fervidicoccaceae archaeon
GACCATCATGCCAAGTGGCATTGGTTCTCAGCTTAAATACGTAGCAGCCACATGTGGTGTTTACATAATAGCTCTCTGCCAGTCCCGGAACCAAGTTCAGGTTATTGTCGAACCTAAGCAGCGTGTCGAAAATCTGAGCAGCTACAAAGGCACCATTCCATGAGCTCGATGCTGTTATTTGTGTAGGCTCTGAAACCATTGCAATGGTCAGTGTTCCTCCAACCTGAATTTCGCCTGCCTCTGTATATAGGAACGATGCTATAAGAGATATAATTGCAAGAGCTATTGCCAGAGTTATATAGATCTTCTTCAATGGGAACCACCTAAGTTGGGAAGTTTCATTGGTGGGAAAATTCGCTGTAGACTGTAGATTAAAAAGTTGATGTTCTACTCATGACAAATTTAAAAAAAGCTGCGGAAAAAACATTCGGTTAACTGGAATGCTGTTTGAGATCCTATGCTTCAAGCTTCTACTAAGAAAGGGGAAACTCTCAATCCGAAAAAGCCCTTTTATTTTGCTTCATTTAGATACTCTCCCAAAGTCTCTATACCTTTCTCTATCTTTTCTTCAGGCTGGGTCACAAACGTTATCCTCAGATGCCCTCTTCCACTACTTCCAAAAATTGAGCCTGGCAGCATTATCACTTGCCTTTCCTCAGCAAGCCTGTAGGCGAATTCCACGTCATCCTTTATATTATACTTCTCCATGTAGGCTGATATATCTGGAAAGAGATACATTCCCGCTGGAGGCTTCCAAACCTTTGCTTCAGGAAGATACTTCCTAACAGCCTCGTAGGCTTTGTCTCTTCTGTTTTTGTAGAGAGGAATAACTCTTCTCAGGTATTCCTCCTTTATGTTTGTGGTAAGAGCAAAATATGCCATCCATTGAGCGGAAGTAGAAGATGAGATCGAGGTAAGTCCCTTCAGCTTTGCAAGCTCCTTGATAACTTCCTTTGGAGCATATGTGTATCCAAGCCTCAGACCTGGTATAGCTATGTCCTTGGAGAAAGAATTGATGCCAACCAGCCTCTCCATAGTTCTGCTGTATCTTTGGATCCAAACGTGCTCTCCTTCGTACACTATGTGCTTATATGCTTCATCATACAGCAGCCACACATCATTATCTATAGCTAGATCAGCAATCAGCTTCATTGTGCTCTCTCTCAATATTCTCGAAGTAGGATTATCTGGACTCGTCACAAGCACAAAAGATGTAGTTCTTGTAATCTTTTCCTTAAGACATTCCTCATCAGGCTGAAACTCATTGTCTATGGTCTGAGAGCAAGTTTTCAATTTCAAACCGTACATCTTTGCTAGGTCCCAGTAGACACTGTATGAGGGATCAAGAAAGAGAACCTCATCTCCAGGATCAGCAAGGGCAAAGAACGTGAGATTCAGTCCCTCTATTCCTCCTTCGGTTATAACTATATTGCTTGGCTCAACATCAAATTTCCCATATTTCTTCAGATCATTGGATACAGCCACTCTCAGCTCTTCGAGTCCTGCAGGTGGGAGATATTTATAGTGATTGAAGCTGTCTTTCAGCGCATGCTCGAATGTCATTCTTATCAAATTCTCATCGGGAGGAAAACCAGGCTGACCAGCAGAAAAATTATAGACCTTCTTGCCACTCCTTATTAGTTCATCAAGCTTAGAAACGAGAATGCGATGAGGAGATGGAGAAATCTGCTTGCTTCTGGATGAAATCTTTCTCAAAGTATCACCATAATTAAAAATGATGCTATTTTTGTAATAAACTTTTTGAATTTTGAGAAAATATGCATAAAATTTTACTTTTAATAGTTTTTCATTTTATAAAAAGTCAATGAAATTCCTCATAATAGATGTTTTCTGAAAAGCTGAGAAATCACGCTTCACATGTAGGACATCCTCCTGCATAATCCTCTTCAGCAGCCAACATCTCCTTCTTTCCAATTCTGAGCCTTTTCGCCGTTTGTTTAACCTCTCTGAACTCCTCCAATTTTTTCTTTATTGCTTCATCGCTCTGCATGCTGCCTTTTTTGGTTACCCCTTTGTTGAGAACCTGTATGCTTTTGCTCTTGTCTCTGTAAACAGTGACTCCCTTTATTCCAAGCTTCCATGCTAGCTTGAAGATTTTGCTCACCGTCTCGCTTGGCTCGCTCTCCCTCAGGTTTATTGTCTTGCTCGTCCCAGCATCAACCCATGCCTGCCAAGCTGCTTGATGTAGCAAATGCCATATGGGATCGATATCGTGAGCTGTTTTGAAAACTTCTTTAAGAGCGGGATCAATACCATCTATTTCCTGAATGGATCCCGTTTCTGCAATTTTCTCTATGAGCTCTCTCGATCCTTTCCCTCTTCTGTCGAGTTCCTTCATGAACACTTTATCAATCTCCATGAAAGTTCCTACAGATACAATTCTCATAAATGCAAGAGCGAACAGAGGCTCAATGCTGCTACTTGTTCCTCCTATTATGCTAATTGTCCCAGTAGGAGCAATACTGGTAACTGTAGCATTTCTAAGTCCATTCTCCTCGTACAGCCTATCGATCAATGACCAGTCCGGCTTAGGAAGATCCATAGACACCTTTTTCTGAACTTTTATGTTTGCTTTCTCGAGCAGATCCTCAATTTTTATGGCATCTCTCCATATAGGTCTGTATTTCCTTGGATCGAATGAGGGGAATGGGCCTTTCTCCTTTGCCAAATATATGCTCTCCAAATATGCGTTGTAGGCTATCCACTCCGAAATCTTGTATCCAAGATAAACAGCATCAACTGAATCGTAGGGAATTCCCAGCATTCCCAACATGTGGGCCCATCCCATTACACCAAGTCCTATCTTTCTTGTTTTCCTATTGGCCTCTGTTATTTGAGGAAGTGGATGCTTGTTTGCATCTATCACATTATCAAGGAATCTCACAGCGATCCTTACATCTTCCCCAAGCCTATTCCAATCAATAGTTAGGCCGCTTTCTCCCTCTACTACGTACTTTGTTAGATTTATGCTGCCCAGATTGCAGTTCTCCCAATCAAGAAGTGGTTCCTCTCCGCACGGATTTGTTGAATTTATCTTTCCTAGGTACCATGTGGGATGCCTCCTATTTATTGTGTCGATGAAAAGCATGCCAGGATCTCCGCTATCCCACGCACCGTTCACAATTTCCTCGAATAGCTCTCTGGCTCTAACCCATCCAACTATGGCATTTTCATTCTCGGCTATCGCGAGAGCTTCCTCCCATGTTATTATAGAGGAGCTTGTGAGAGCAATGGACCAGTCATTTTCCTCAAGCTCCTCGTAAATCTCTTCCTGAACCCATTCCTCGCTTATGCTATATCTCATCAGCCTTGTAGCGTAGAACCTGCTGTCCAGCTCTTCAGTATTCCTCAGCCAAGTCCTTCTTGGATTAATGAGAGGCCACATCCCATCCTTCTCTACTGCTTCCATGAACTTGTCATAGATTCCAACGCTTATGTTGAAGTTCTGGAGCACCACGTCCTTCAGTTCTCCCGTTTTCGCCTTTATGAACTTTCTAATATCTGGATGGAATACATGGAGAACCCCCATATTTGCTCCTCTTCTCTTTCCTCCTTGCTTTATCACCTCTGTAGTTGTATCAAAAAGTCTCATGAAGCTGAGAGGACCACTCGCTATACCTTGTGTTGACTTGACTATATCTCCCTCCGGTCTGAGCTCTGAGAAGTCAAATCCAGTTCCTCCTCCCTGTTGCTGTATGAGAGCCTGGGCTCTCAAGGAATCCATTATGCCGTCTCCCTTTTCAGTTGTAAGGGAATCTCTGACTGGAATAACATAGCATGCACTGAGGACACCGTTTCTGGTGCCAGCATTCATGAGAGTTGGTGAGTTTGGCATGAATCGAAGTTCAGAAATTATTTCATAAAACTTTTTTGTATAATAATTCTTTTTTTCTTGGTCATTTTCAACTGATGCTATGAAGCTTGCTACACGATAGAACATCATGGAAGGTGTTTCAGCATATCTGAGAGTTTCGTGATTCTTTACCAAATACCTAGCTTCAAGGACCTTGAGGGCATTGAAGGAGAGCCTGAGGTCCTCTTCCTTGAAGGAGCTCCATTTGCCCTTTCCAAATACATGATTGTAAATCCTGCCCAGAACATAGCGCTTAGCTGCTTCTTCCCAAGCTGGATTTTCAATCATCAGAGATATCATGTTTTTTTCCACAAGATCAGAGATCTGCCATGTCGGTACTTCGTTTCCTCTTAGTCCTACATCTCTTAGAATCTGCTCTAATATCTGCTCTTTCTCTTCTTCAATTATTTGAGATATCCCGTTTGTGGCCTTTCTAATTGATGCTCTGATCTTCTCCACATTAAGTTCCTCCTTCCTTCCATCCCGCTTCACTACTGTTATCTTCACATCGACAGGACTATCGCCATTTTTTGGCTCAATAATTTCCTGTTTCATAAGATAACACCGCACAGCTTTCATTCTATTTTCGGAGAAGCGCCCCCGATAAAATCTAGATCATCGTTTATGTTATAGAAATTTATCCTTTTTGTATTTTTGCAAGTTTTGGAAGTTATCAGATCAGTAATATTTCTGAGAGAATGGTTGGGCACCATTTTTCGAAAAACCTTAAAATATCAAATTTATGATGCTTTTAGGATTCAGGAGCTGCTTTCGTGCTGATTGGTTTGAAATTATATCGAATTTAACAAATATTAGGCATGTATTATGAATTAAAATCAAGAGAATTTTCAAAAAAAAAGAGAAGAAAGTGCTTAGTTTAAACAACGTAGCACAAAATAAGTTATTCATGAGAAGTGAGAGAAAATTGATGTGCACCAGATGCAAGGGAAAGCCAGCAATAGTGAAGAAGCCATTTACGAGTGAGCTACTCTGCAGGGAATGTTTTTTGAGTGACCTTGTTAAGAGAGTGAAGAGAAACCTCTCTAGAAGCAAGCAGCTGAACTATGGAGAGAAGGTTGCCTACCTACTACCTTCCCGTTTCCTGATCTCTGGAGCACTCGGCTTAAAAATAGTTAGCAGTATAGAAAAGAAATACTCCTCGGAGGTACATGTCTTTTTGGATAGCAGGAAGAGTGCAGAGGTTATTGAGAGGGAGGTTAAAATTGATGGGGGGAGCATGTATATTCTCAATATACCACAAAAGCTGAAGAAGTTGATTGATAATGATAGTCTTCTTGCTTGGTGGAGAAGATACAGGGCAATAGCCAGCCATGCTTTATCGAAGAGAGGATTCAGATCCATCCTTTTTCCCATATGTGCAGAAGCTTCTCTAAAAATGGAGATATCTTCTATATTGGCTGCTGAACTGGATGGTGTGGGGGAAAGCAAGCTATTCTTTCAGAGGCCGGATGGTTTCAGCTTTGTTAACATTTTTCATGGCATCTCTTGCCGCGAAGCTTATTTCCTTTCTTATCTAACTTTTCCCTCTCTCTTCAGCATTGAAGGTACTGTAGGAAAAGTATGGATAGAGAGCTTGAATGATAAATATGCCGAGAGGCTCCTTCTCAGTGCAATAAAGTTCAGAAGCGGGGAAATACTGCATTCCGTTGATAAATCTATGGAATGGCTTTTGGGGTCATCTATCACAGCGAGATGCAGATTCTGCGGAGGTCTGTCAATAGGAAAAGATACCTGCAATGCCTGTACTTACTTCGAAAATCCGGAGATCGCGAGCCTACTTTCTGATATCGACCTTGAGGAGTACTGAGGCGAATGAAAGTGCCTGGTTCTATGTCTCTATGTACCTCTCCCCTCATCTTTTTCTCCTTTTCTAATAAGCTCCATCCTTCTTATTTCGCTATATCTGTTTATGAGATATGAAAGGAGGACCTTGAGCCTACCGTAATACCTAGGACTCTTGTACCTTCTCAGTTTAGTTTTCAGCTCGTTCAGATCGGGTTCTTTTCCCCCAAACCAGGACTTCACTAGCGATCTGTATACATACATCATGAGGCGCTCATATTCATCTTCTAGAGCGAAGGATGAATCATCCATTTTCTCCTCTATAATTTCGAGGACATCGTCGCCAATGTAGGAGTCAAGAACATTAATTATTTCGGTGGCTTTTCTTCTCATCTAAAGCACCTTCGGAGAAGGGGCCATTTAGTTTTTGTGGTGTACTAGGAATTTTAATTTTTTCCCTCTCCCTTATATACATGCTTTTTCTACAAAGAATTTCGCTCGTGCTGAAAGGATTTCTGAAATCCCATCTAAATAGATATTTAAATTTGTCAATCCATCCTCTTTGTGTGGTCAAATTGAAAATAAGGGCATTAACACTGCATATAAGCGTACCACAGGGGATCAAGGAAAGTGAGCTTGAAAAGCTCCTTTCAGATAAGACGAATCTGCTTCTCAATTCAGCTGAAAAATTGGAGGCTGAAACAGGAATTGAGGTCTGGTCAGCGAGAATTTCCCTTCATTCAATGCAAGACAATCTAATAGATGAGGCAATAGCTACTTTGAAAAAATATCCGAATGTTAGAGCCATGATTTACGAGAGGAAAGTTTCTGAGATGGACATAGATCTCTTGAAGAAAGTTACCAAGGAAGGTATGTATGCTGCTATAAAAGTAGAGCATCATGGAGAGCTGGAGAAGCTTGCTAGGGCCATTGAGAGAGTTTCCGAAGAAAATCCTGAGCACGCTACAAGATTTGCTGCAGAATTGAGCGGCGAAAGCCTTGAGACTGCTTATTTTCCTCTTTCTCTTCATGGTGGTGGAAAAGAGGATAAGTTCACTCTGGCGCTTCTCTATCCAAATGATGCCATGCTTATTCCCGAGGAGATAGCCAAGTCTCTTGAAATTGTGCTAGAGAAGTTCTACGAGAAGATTTCTTTGTTTCTGAAGGAAGGTCTCCTGGGGACAAAAATTTCAGGCATTGACTACTCCCTCAGCCCTTGGATGGAGGAAAGCGTAGCAAAGCTTATTCAGGAGAAGGGGAAATGCAGATTGGAAAGGGCTGGATGTCTTGGTGAAGTATGGGAAGTGAACAGGGTCCTTCAAGGAATTGCGAGAAAAAGGATGGGGATTGGGTTCAATGAAGTTATGCTGCCATTATCCGAAGACGATGAGCTTAAAAGCTTAGTTAGCCAGGGAAAGCTGGGTATTAGAGACTTCCTGCTTTACTCATCAGTTTGCGTGGCTGGATTGGATATGATTCCTCTCAGTACAAGCTCCAGAGAATTGCGGGAGATACTTCAGGCAGCTTATGCGATTGCAAGAACAAAACAGAGACCATACGGTGTAAGGCTCATATTGGTGAAAAATGCTGATGGGAAAGTTCGCTTAGGGGGGTTCGGAGATGTGCCAGTGCTAGTGAAGTATTAGGCGCTTACCCTCTTCTCGGCACACTCAAATAGCTGCCTTACGATATCGGCTGCAACATTCTCAACGACCTTTCCTAGAGCAGCAAGCATGCCTCCCAGTTTCGCATCAGCTGTGTAATCGAGCTTTGTTTTACCCTGATCTTGATCTGCAAGGATAACGCTCGCTTTTGCTTCAAAAGAGTTTCCTATGCTTCCACCCTTGAGAAATACCTCATATTCTTCCTGAGGCTTCTGCTCTTTTATGTATCCTTCTATGTTGAAAGTCCCGGAGATAGCCCCAACCTTGAACTTCACTTTTGCCTTGAAGTTTGTTCCTTTTATGTCATAGCTTTGAATGCCAGGAACACATTCAACAACCTTCGCGGGATCGTTGAAGAACTCAGCTACTTTTGCCCTACTTGCGTTTATCAGAAGTGTGTTTTTTATTTGCATTTTTTTCACCGATCAAGAGATATTTTTCGAGGAATTAATTTTTTTCGCATGTTAGCGACAAAAATGAAAAATAGTTTTGAACCATTCGAGAACATACAAAATAAAATAATTACGATATATTTATATGAATTGAAGCTAAAGGTTTATGCAACATATTTAGGAGGATGGAAAATATGAAAAAGTTTGGGGATTTGATTTATTCACCTGAGCAAGCAGCCGGAGAGGCGATAAGCAAAGTAGAGACGCATACTCCGAAAATCGAGGCTCCAGAAAAGGTTAAGGCCAACGAGCCATTTGAAATTAAATTGTTCGTGGGTCCACATCCTAACCAAGTAGCCCACTCAATACGCTACATAAAGGTATACTTCGAGGAGGAGGGCAGAGCTTTCAATCCGGTTCACATTGCAACAACTTATCTTGAGCCTGAATACGCTGAACCAAAAATAACTCTCACTGTGAAGCTTAAGAAAAGCGGAGTGATTTATGCCATAGAGTACTGCAACCTGCATGGCCTCTGGGAAGCGAAGAAGGAAATAAAGGTGGAGTGAATTTTTCATCTCTGTTTTTTTCCGCGAACCCTTGAACTGTTTTTATTTCTTTTCACTGAAAAATAGAAGTATGAAGCCGGAAAAATAGCAGAATATATTGAATAATTCGAGAAGAGCCACAGACGGCCACGAGATTGCTATAGAACCTCCTATGCTTGCTGCAAATATAGCTATTAAGGCTAATCCATGTAGTTTCTTTCCTGATCGCATTAGCGAAATCCCAAAAATGAATAGGGAAAACGTCATGATGATGAAGAACTCGAGTGAGACGAACATATGCGGTTTTGTTCCCTCGGGAAAAAGTCCTATAGCCGCAAGAGAAAAGGTCCCAACCAGATATATTCCTGCTCCAATGCAACCAATTCTATTGGGCAAGAGCTTTAGGATATATACTGAATAAATGGAGGCAAAAATCGATGATGCAATTAACGTATAGTTGAATATGAACGAATTTTCTATCCCTATTCTACCTAAATCGCTAAGAGCATTTTCCCATACATTGAACCAAGGATTTAGAGAAATGGAAATTCCTATTCCAGTGAAGGCTATTATGAAGGACAAAATTCCAAAGTACTTAAGTAAACCTGTTGACAGTTTCATTTTTGAAGCACGCTTGAATCTAGAGCCTCTTCAGAAGTGATTCAATCTCATCTATTGTCAGCTTCCTGTATTCCTTCCGCTCCGCTTCTATCACGCCAATATCGAAGTTAATTGCCTTGAGCTCCTGGTCGCTGGATTCCTTCAGGACTCTTATTGAAAGAAGTATAGCATCCTCGAGGCTCATGTCCTGCTTGTAGCTCTTTTCCAGTTTCTCCTCAATTGTAGATTCGCCCCTTCCTATGGATGTAGCGTAGTACCCGAAGTATTGTCCAGCAGGATCAGTCTTGAATAACTGGGGACCTGAGGAGTCAACACCTCCTATGAGCAATGAAACACCGAACGGCCTAACTCCTCCGTGCTGTGTGTATGCTTGCTTTAGGTCGCTTATCTGCTTGGTAAGATACTCTATTGGAATTGGCTCTCCATATGTCAGTCTGTGCCCCACCGCTAGTTGCCTCGCATACTCTATAAGTATTCTTCCATCTCCTCCAAAGCCAGCGAATGATACACCTATATGAGAATCTATAGTGCTTACCTTCTCAATACTTGCAACATCTACTAGTGACTTGGTAATAGCCTTCTCTGCAGCTAGTACTACGCCCTGTTTTACTCTTATTCCTACTGTGCTCCATCCCTGTTTTACAGCTTCAAACGCATACTGAACTTGATAGAGCCTTCCATCTGGTGAAAACACGGTTAATGCTCTGTCATATCCCATCATAGCAGGGGAGAATGCCATGGATCTTCCACCTTCTATTTTTCCCTTTTCTTTTTAAGTTGAAAGCTATTAATAGTTTCGCTCGTGCTTTTTTCAATATAGGCGAAAAATTTCATGTACTGCCTGGAATTCCATTTGCTATTAATACAGAAAAAATGTTATTCCTTTGCTCTTTTATGAGCAAGCAGTCTTTCTATTCCTTAAATATTAGGAATCCACTTTTATCCAATTTATCTCTTTGAGAATTCGAGAAAACTAATTGAGAATCAGGTCAGGTCGTCGCGAGGCATTCATCGGCGGACGTTCTCCGCCTAATTCCCATTTTGGGACGGCCTCATCATTCCCTTATCATGATTTATTTAGCAAAAGAATATAAGTGTTGACCGCATCAACCGTTCTATTTATTTTCTCTTCTGAATGTCCCCATTATTGGAGCTTCCTGTTCCGAAGAAGTCCAGGCTGAGTTTCTTTCGCTTCTTCATCTGAGCTTCCTCTGCTGTTCCCGTGGTAACTATTTCGTAGAGCTTTGCAATTTTTCCAGGACTTGGCCTGAGAAGCCTACCGAGCCTCTGAACGAATTGCCTCCTGCTTCCAGTCCCAGCCACAATAATCCCAACGTTCACATCAGGAATGTCTAAGCCCTCATCACCAACGGTTGTGAGGACAAGCACACCCTTTTCTGATGCCTTGAACTCCTCCAGGATTTTTCTTCTTTGTTTGGGATCAGTCTCGCCAGTGAGAACACCTGCCCCAAGGAGCTTTCCTAGCTCCTCAGCCTGATCAACGTATTGCGTGAAGACTAGAATCTTAGATCCTGCTTCCAGCTCCTTCTTAACTAAGTTCATAACAGTCTTTTCCTTTTCCTTTGCCTTTTGATAGATTTGTAGCATCTCATTATGAATTTTCAGAGCTCTAGCCATCAGAGGATTGCCCTTCTGAGCCCTCGCCAGAACTTCCTTGAATGGAATTCCCTTTGTTATATTCTTATATGACTCCTTGAGCCTCTCATATCTTGCTCTTTCCTCATCAGTCAATCTCACTTTGATAATGAAGGTCTCGTATGGAGCTAAATACCCTTTGTCTACCATTTCCTGGGGGGTTTTGTAATAAACGATCCCTCCCATAAGTGGGAAGAGATCGACGTGCCTACCATCCTCTCTTATGACTGTTGCACTCAAACCCATTCTCACAGGGGAATACATTCCCAGAGCTATTTCTCTGAACTTATCTGCCGGAAGATGGTGAACTTCATCTACTATGAGAAAGCTGTAGCGGAAGGATAGTTGATCTATATATCTGAAGGCTGTCTGATATGTGGATACCGTTATGGGAGCTAGCCTTTTTTCTTCGCTATAGAATGGAGCTATCATGCTGCTGGGTATATTCGTATACTTCATAATCATTTCGATCCATTGATTCAACTGCTCTTTAGTATAAGTTATTATGAGGGTCCTCTCTCTGGCTTTCGCTATAGCCGCTATCCCTATGATAGTCTTGCCTGAACCTGTCGGCAATGCAACGATTCCCCTTTTTCCATTTTCCAACCACTTTGAAATTGCTTCAATTTGATAGTCTCTCAGCTCAGCTCTAAGCTCTACTTCAAAATTGAGTGGGATGCTTTTCATTATACTCGTTCTATCGTCTATCTTTACTCCCTTGGAATTCAGCGTCTCCAGCAGCTCGAAATATTTTCCAGGAGGAATGATGTATGCCTTAAGATCCCTATCATATGTGATGAACCCTGAGAGGTTACCCAGAATCCCCTTGAGAAAGAAGTTCGATCTCAGTAGAATACGATTCCCACTTAGAAGAAGGTATGCGCTCATTACCTGCTGTTCTTTCGATTCAGCATCCGTTGCGTTTGAGAGTATCTTCCCACTCTTCTCGAGCTCTTCTAGTCTGTTCTTCACATAGTCCTCGCTTAACCCATTTTTCCTTGCTTTCTCCATATTTACAAAGAAAATTTTCGAGCCATCTGAACTTGTTCCTCCATAATCACTGAACTTGAGAAGTTCTCTGAATACCTCTTCGCTCAGCCAACCTTTTATGAGGATCCTTCGCCGAGCATCAGTCAGCCCAGCCATAATAGCAAAGCACCTCCGGATCTTCAATAGCACTGAGGATCTTAATGGCATCTTCAACAGAGAGGTTTGGGGAAGTGCACTCTACAAGCACTATATCCTTCTGTCTGAGGATCCTGCTCTCTCTGCATGCTCCCAGCGCCTCTGTAAGCAATGTCCAATCCTCATCTGCTCTGAATATGTGAAGTTCCTTCCATTCCTCGGGGATGGAGTCCAGCAATGATGGATCGTACCTTGTAACTACCTTCACTCCTCTTCCAGTTTTCCTATCTATTATTAAGATGATTTCATTCCCTTCTATCTCGCAGTCAGTAATTGATTCGAGGACTTCATCTAACCATGGCTTTCCTTCCTGAGTTTCTCTAAGTATATAGTAGAGGCCCTCATTGCGTGGGTTACTCTTCATCTTTTTATCATCTGCATTTAGGATCCTCTTCATCGGAACCTAATACAATATTTTCAATAGGGCCCTTAATAATTGAATGCTTCTACAGACAAGGAAAAATAATAAGGTCTATCAGAAAAATTCATTTTCGATAGATGAGGAGGACTAGTCTTGGGGACAAACTATGCTGAAATGATGAGAAAGGAAGCTGAGATGAAGATAAAGGCCCTCAGAAAAACTGCGGAAATCCCCATAAAGATTGTTGTTCTAAGTGGAAAGGGGGGTGTTGGAAAGAGCGTTACAACAGCAAATCTAGCTCTTGCTTTTTCAAGGATTGGATATAGAGGAAAAGTATCCATATTGGATGGTGATATACACGGTCCAAGCATCCCGATATATCTTGGCATGGATTCTCTCCAGTTAGGTGTCGATGGTGAGACAATTATTCCAGCTGAGGGACCTATGGGAGTTAAAGTTGTAAGTGCTAGCTATTTCCTATCAAAGCCGGATCTCCCAATTATATGGAGAGGCCCCCTCAAGATGAAGTTCATAAGGGATATGCTAGCCTCGGTTGCATGGGGTAATACGGAAATACTGCTCATAGATACTCCACCTGGAACTGGAGATGAAATTCAGAGCGTGACTGAATATGTCAGCAAAATGAGCGGGGCTGTAGTTGTAACGTCTCCCTCAGATGCCTCAATCAATGTTGTGAGGAGGGCAGTTACTTTTCTCAGGATAAAGAAGATACCACTTCTTGGGATAGTGGAGAATTTTAGCTATATAAAGTGTCCAAGTGGAGAGGAAAGAAGAATAATGGGAGAGGGAGGGAAAAAAGTGGAAGAGCTGCTTGGAGGAAAAATAATAGCAGAAGTTCCCTATGACCCTCTTCTAGCATCCCCATTAACGGATATAGGGAATCCATATGAGCTGGAAGACCTTGGTGGAAACAGAGCCGCAGAAGCGTTTCTCCTAGCAGCAGAAAGCATATTGAATCAAGTGAGAGGTGGTCAGAAATAACGAAGTGGCAACTCAAATGCAACGAATGCGGTACAGAGTGGTATCTCGAAGTTAGCTTCAATTTGGAAGAAATGGGAAAGATATTTCACTACTGCAAGACATGCAGAAAGAATACATTTCATTCAGTCATTAGCAGAATAGAGTGAACCAATTAATCCAGCCAGTCACCAGTCTCTATTTTTCTTGGAAGATATTCCTCAGCAAGAAACTTTAGCCCTTTGCTTGCCATTGCCTCGATCTCGAGCTTGCTATGAGTAAGGAAGAACAGCCCTATTTCCTTGATCCATTTGGGATCTTGGAACCACTGATAGCCTGGTGATCTCTTTACACTTTTCTTTCCACTTCTTGATGTTTTCAGCTGCTCACCAGCGAATGCTCGGTATACCTTGTCTCCAACTAGCTCCACTGCTCTCTCTAGATCCTGCTCTTTAGCTCTAATTATGAAGTTCTTCCTCTCCTCTGCTGTCATAAATGGCTCCTTATTCAGCTTTCCCTTATATCCGAGCTCCTTCAAGGCTTTCAAAAACCTTTCCTTTTTCTCCTTCCTCATCTTCTCTGGGTTTCCCATTTTAGACTCCTCTGGGGTTAGATAGATTTCGGCAAGTGGCACATCATCTCCGAAGACATCGCTCATTGTTACCCCAAGAAATCTGGCCTTTGGTGTAGCCAGTCTCTCACTTTCATAGCTTAGAGTTATTGAGCCTATTTTGAAGACGCTATATATGTAGAATCCATAAGGATCAGAGTCAGCCAGAATGTATACAGGAAGCTTCAGTTCCTCGTTTAGTCTCCTCACAAACCTTCTGGTTGCTCTGTCAGGCTGCCCCGCGCTAGTAACTAGAATTACCTTGTTCTTTTTCCAGAAACCATATCTGTGAAGCTGCTGAAACACTGCATCCTTCTCCACTACCAGAACATATTCCGCATTTAAATCAACAAAATCAATTAGATCAGGTGTCGATTCTATGGCATATGCACCGTGCCCCATCTTGCTAAGATCGATTGTATCGTTACCGCTCCTGAGTCTCATGTCTCCTACAACTTTTCCCTTTTCCTTGCTCAGAATAAGCATCTCTTCTCTGAGCTTGTTAGTAAGCACCTCTACGTCTCTCAGAACTGCATCGCTTTCTTTTTGCTCTTCCCAAGTATTCTTGAACTTATCTCTAGGGGAAACGTATGGAAGGGTGTGTTTCCCCCTATAATAGAGATCTCTTATTGTGGGGTACTCGTTGTTCTTGAGAGATTCGTAGATTATCTTGGCCATCAGAACGGTCTGCATGAAAGTTCTGGCCTCTGACTCATCAAAAAGTCTTCTGACTAGCTTCTGGTTCCCGAGAAGCAAGAGTTTTCTTCTCGCATCATAAATTGTATTTGAGAGGGTTCTCTTCTTTATTACAAGTGAGGGTTCCTCGCCTCTCTTGATTTGCTCAACGAGCTTTGCGAATATTTCCCTTATGACCTTCATTGATTCCTGTCTAGCCCTTAAGTCCGCCTTGTCTTGAAAGGCTTCATTGGTCATGCCACATCACCTCCATCTCTATTCTTCCTCATTCTCTCCACCATCTTCAGAGGGATCTGATACTTCAGCAGCAGATTCCTTCTCGGCTGAAAGCTGAACTATGTGAGGTTCTGAATCGGTCTGCTCTATCTGAATCCTGATCTTCTTCTTTGCCATCTCTATGAGAGTGCTCTCGATTTCCTTTGCTAGAGATGAATAGTTCTTCTCTTCATTGGAAGCGAGGTAGGCGAGGTTCTGAGCGATTTCCGGAATATACTTCATGAAAATTCTTAACTTCTCCTGCGCTTCCTGTCTCTTCCTCTTCTTCGTTAAATAGACCCTGAGCCTCCTCGCTACTTCCTGTACTGCTGCCTCAATTTCCTTTCGTAGCTCTTCAACCGGTGCTATGCTCTCTTTTCCCACTCCTTTGTATGGCACCTTAGTTGAAGCTATGTGGACCAGAACTGCCACAACGTCATTTTGCTCTAGCTTGTATGTTGTTCTCCAGCTGAATTCGTCTGAGTTAACAATGCTCCATATGACATCGGCCTTTTCGTCGAATAGAAGTGGGATCTTATTGGAATACCTGAGAAGAGCTATATAGGGTCCCTGCTGTCCCTTCAGAGAATCTTTAGCTATCTCATCGAGATTCTCAACTAGCTTTCCTCCATAGGCAATTCCCGCCTCCACTATGAAAGGATGACCGCCATAGGACTTTGGCTTTCTTGTGACTGCATCGACGAACTCTGCCTGCAGCACTTCCTTCAATCCTATCTTTATGAGATCCTCTCCTATTGGTGAGAGAGATTCCGCTGATGGAGCGATGAACTTCGTTTCTCTGATGGCTTTATATAGGTTCTCCAGCTCAGCATCTGTCAGAGAAGAAGCTCTCTTGTTTGGAGGTATTCCGGCCTTTTCCAAGATTTCCTCTGCTTTCTTTTCTCCAACTCGCTGAAAGCTCTTCATAAGGAACTCCTTCATTGTTGCTGATGGTCTCTCTGAGATCATCATTTTCAGCATCTCCAAGTCAACTCCTATCGGATGGGGCTTGGTTTCTTTTGGTGGAGATGGGAGCTTGGTTGTAACCCTTCTGTAGACATTTATCTCGAATTCCTTCTCATTTCCTTCTAGTTTTGGAGATATGAAGACTATGTCTGCGTAGGGAGCTATAATTGCAGTCCTCTTCAGGTAAACGGAAATATAGTCCCTCGTTCTCTTGCTCCATTCTCCCTCCAGAGTTAGACGAACAATTGTACCATGCCAATCGGAAGACTTGGGCCATTCACCTTCTTCTAGCACTAGTGGCTCATTCTTATCCATTCTTATCATTATCTTATAGTAATAGATCTTTTTGGAGTGGGCTGTACTGCTGTAAATTTCAAACGGTTTTCCCGTGTTCTGCTGCCCATACAATATTGCCATTTTTGCACCTAATCCATACATCCCTCTTGTCTGCCTGAGCTTATACTTCGATGAGAACAGAACTCTACCAAAGGCATCTGGTATAACTGTGCTTGGTATTCCTATACCGTTATCCTCTACGGTGATTGTATAATAGCTGGGGTTGTTTGGATCCTCCCTTGAGATCCTCAAAACAATTCTTGGGAGAATTCCGTGAACTTCTGTTGCATCCAAGCTGTTCTCAAAGAACTCTCTGACTGCTTGGTACATTGCTCTCGAAGCACTGGTAAATCCTGCTATTTCCTTGTTCCTGTAAAAGAATTCAGCAGGGCTCATTTGTCTGAATGATTCAGCCGACATCTCGCCCATCGCCATCGCTTCCAGCAATTAGAACTACATTCTCAATTAATTCTCTCAAAGGTTATTATGAGACATTGAGGTTATAACCTCTAGTACAGCACTGAGACGATTATCGGCAATGTTATTGTAGCATCGCCATAAACAACTATGTGCTTTGCCTCCTTCTTCAGCTTTCCCCACGATATTGCCTCTCTTGTTTGTGCTCCGCTCAAGCTGCCATCATACTCAAAAGCAGTAGTGAGGTAAACAGCATAGTCTAGACCTCCCTTGAACTGATTCCACCAAATGACGTGGTGTTTGCTTATTCCTCCCCCGATAGATAAGGCAAGGCTTTTTTCATTAACAGATTCAAATACTAGATCCTCGATCAGTTTTTGATCGAGGGAGAAATCAAGCTCCACGTTGTTCAGCCTACCATATATTAGTGCGTTGGTTCCAAAGCTACCGTCATAAAATCCGGGAACAATTATCGGAACTTTTCTCTCATATGCAGCTCTAAGTATCGAATTGGGATCATCTATCCTCTTGCCAGCAGAATAAAGAAGCTCATTTGGAGATATTTTTTTCCCCTTGAACTCCTCCATAATTGTTTTTACGAATGATTCGATCACTGGTCCATAGCTCTCCATGGGAATGAGAATGTTTCCTAGTCTATGAATTTCTAGGTCACGAAGCATTAAATCATCTAGTTCAAACCTTCCCCTGAAGTAACCAGGTCCAAGGGATTTAGCTATATCATGATCTAGTGTTCCAGTCGTAGTTACTATTATATTGAAATGCCCGTCTCTGATCAGCTTCGCTATTAAACCTCTGAGACCAGTTGATACGATGTTTCCCGTAAAGGAAAGGAATCTCAATTTGCTCTCTCTTACCCCTTCTTTTAGTATCTCTGCTGCCTCTGATAGATGCCCAGCTGTGAAGCCATGAACCATTGAATAGTATCTTAGGAGCTCCTTGCAGCTCCTTAGAACTTCGATGCTGGGGGGATCATCGATGATCTTTTCCCTGATCACGTCTTGTCTTCTCATTCTCTTCATCCCTTCGTGACTCCAATTGGCTTAAGTCTTGCGACCAACTTCGCTATTCCAACTCTATCAGCCACTAGCGCAACCCTATCTACATCCTTGTAAGCAGAGGGTGCTTCCTCTACTAACACTCCCTTTGAGGCCGCTCTAACATATATTCCCTGCCTATTGAGCTCTCTAATGAGCTGGTCTGCTGTGTAGTTTTTAAGAGCCTTGGATCTGCTCATCCACCTGCCTGCTCCATGGGGAGCTGTGTACCACGTTCTTTCTCCTTTAGCAGATCCCACAAGAACATAGCTGGCTGTACCCATTGAACCTGGGATTAACACTACCTGCCCCACGCTTCTATGATCGCTTGGAATCTCTGGATGTCCGGGAGGAAATGCCCTCGTAGCTCCTTTTCTGTGAACTACAAGCCCTCTTCGCTTTCCATTCAAAGTATATTCCTCGTATTTTGCTATATTATGGGCTACATCGTAAACTATTTCCAATCCCAGCTTCTCATCATCTGTAGATAGGACTTTCTTGAAGGATTCCCTGACCCAATGTGTTATTAGCTGTCTGTTTGTCCATGCGTAGTTTGCTGCTGCTGCCATCGCCTTAAAATAGCTTTGTCCCTCTTCCGAGTTAAAAGGTATGCTTGCCAGCTCTCTGTCGGGAGGATTTATGCCGTATTTTCTCATTGCTCTCTCCATTATCTGGAGGTAGTCACTAGCTACTTGGTGTCCAAGGCCTCTGCTCCCTGTATGTATCATGACTGTGACCTGACCCACGTTGGTAATTCCTATCTGCTTTGCTATCTGCTCATCGTATATTTTATCAACAACCTGGATTTCAAGGAAATGGTTTCCACTACCTAAGCTCCCTAGTTCTGGAGCTCCTCTGCTTTTAGCCCTTTGAGAGACCTTCTCGGAATCTGCCACTTTCCAGCTACCTCTCTCCTCAATATGTTCAGGATCTTCATTTCTTCCGTATCCCTTCTCTATTGCCCACTCCACGCCTCTATCAAGAACCTCATCAAGCTGCGCAGTTGAGACTTTGATTTTCCCCTCACTTCCAAGGCCGCTGGGGACATTTACTGAGAGCTCATCCACTAGGTCCTTTATTTTTCCTTCAATATCCTTTAGTTCGAGCTCGGTCCTCAACAGTCTTACTCCGCAGTTTATATCGTAGCCAACGCCTCCAGGGCTTATGACTCCCCCTTCCTCGACGCTCATTCCAGCCACTCCTCCTATTGGGAATCCATATCCCTGGTGACCGTCTGGCATCACATAGCTTGCCCCCACAATTCCATTCAGACATGCCACATTTGCTGCCTGTTCGAGTGTCATATCCTCTCTCATCTTTGATAGGAGGAAGTCATCTGCAAATACTACTGCGGGAACCTTCATGCACGGCTTTTCTCCCTTCTCGATTATCCATTCATAGTCGTTCAATTTCCTGACGTTTACAGGCACGTTTCACCACCCTGCTCTTCTGAAGCTCCTGAGATTTTTGTGAAAATTCAATTTGCGAAAACTGAGCAATAGCAATTCTATTATAAGAAAATACCATTATAAGCTTGTCCGATGCATTCCGAAGCAAACAGTTATTTTTTTCCTCTTCCACATAGGAATTGGGCAATGATTTGAATGGCGCAATATATGCCTCTCTGAATTCATGATGAGGGGCCAAAGCTATGAGCCCGGTCAAGCAAAATTGCTTTTCCATTTTCCATGTATATGACCCTTGAATTTTGAAATCTCGATATAATCCCCTCGTCGTGAGATGTCATCACTATGCCTGTCTCTCTCAGCTCCTCTCTGAGTATTCTTTCAAGAATAGCTCTCCTCTCTTTATCCAGATGGGAAAAAGGTTCATCTAGGAAAAGAAGGGATGGTTCTATTGAGATTGCTCTTACTATGGAAACAAGCTGCATTTGACCAGAAGAAAGCTTCCTAGCATCTTTCTCGAGTATATCCTCAATTTTGAGCTCCTCCATCAGCTTAATTGTTCTCTCATATACTTCCTTTCCATTCTTTCCTCTTATGCTTAGCCCAAGCAGGAGGTTTTCAAGAACTGTTCCCCTTACAATAATAGGCTTCTCATGAACAAATGTTATCTCTCTTCTGATTTCGATTTTCTTATTCTCAGGGAGAGACCAGAAGTTGGAATTGTTTACAAGGACATCTCCCCTAGAGGGTTTGTATATGAGTGCTGCTATTTTCATCAGGGTTGTCTTTCCTGCTCCATTTGGACCGAAAATTATTGTGGTCTCTCCACTTCGAAACGAAATAGTAATACCATCCAGAACCAAGTGGGCCTTGTTTCTATATTTATATTCAACGTCTTTCAAGACAACCTCAATCGGTTTCGCTTGCACTGCCAATCACCTTTAGTGCTAATCCTATTCCGATCATCAGTGCGAGTAAAGCGAGCCCGAGTTGAAGGCTATCAGCAAATTCCCCCTTTGATACGCCCAGAGCTATAGCAGTCGTCATGACCCTAGTGTATCCAGCTATATTTCCTCCAAGCATAAGAGCAATCCCCAGTTCTCCAATTGCTCTCGAAAATGCCATTACTGCTGTGGCCAGGAGTCCATTTATGGATTCCCTTAGAATAAGCATGGCTGTCTGTATCTGCGTTGCACCAAGAGTGATAGCAAGCTCCAGTATGCTATGAACTTTCTCCCTGAGAAGCCTGTAGCCCATAGAAACTATTATTGGAATAATTAGAATTGCTTCTCCGATTATCATTGCCATAGGAGTATATAAGAGATGAAGGCTGCCTAGCGGTCCTGAAGAGCTTAGCAGAAAGTAAAGCAGTAGCCCAAGAACAACTGTAGGGAAGCCGACAAGGGATTCCACTATGGCAGATCCCCATTCGGGAAGGCCTTTGAGTGAGAGCCTATATGCTAGTAAAATTCCAATTGGAAGCGCTATAATTGTGGCAACTCCAGAAATATAAATGGATCTCAATATTGTCATGACTGTTTCGTACTCCATATTCAACCATCTCCTGCTAGCATGTTCCAGACATTGTTCAGAAATTCCTCTTTTCCATATGCTGGAAAAAAGAGAGGCGAGCCGTAGTCAGATACTCCAAAATTGCCAATGAGCTCTTGACTTCCATCAACAAAATCAACAAACTCCTTTGCAGCTTCAGCTTCACTCCCCCTGCATCCAGAAACTAGATAGGAGCTATAGACGTTTATGAGCTCAGTCGAGTTATAAAACAGAATAGTTAAATTGGGAATGCTTCCGCTCTTCTCGAATACAAGATAGGTTCCTATGTCGCTGAGAGTGTAGGCTTTGAGCTCGTTTGCCATTATCAAAGCCTGATCCATTCCTCCTCCTATTACTTTATACCATTTCTTTCCCATAGGGTTCAATCCAGTTTCATTCCAAATCTGGAGCTCTTTCACATTTGTACCTGAGTTATCTCCCCTGCTTATAAAAACAGCTTCATCTCTCTCTCCAGCTAAGAATATCCTAGTGAAAGCTTCCGAAGCATTATGAGCTGTGCTCACGTTAGCAGGATCGTTCTTAGGACCAACAATCACAAAGAAGTTATAGGCAAATATGTGATGGTAATAAATCGAGGAAGTGGATAAGTATTTTTTTTCTAGGCTCGGTGCATGGACGAGAACAGCGCAGGATTCTCCTCTCCTGGCTAGCTCAAGAGCAGCTCCGCTTCCAACTGGTATGAACTCTACGGAAATCCAGGGATGGGAGGACTCAAAAGCTGAGCCAAGATAGTCCAAAAGCCCCGTAGCATAAAGCGAAGTCGTAGTTGAAACTAGGAGTCTCGTCTGCTGCGGGAAAAGAATGTGATATGTGAAAATGGAGAGAATCGCTATAGTAGCAAAAGCTGCCAGAAAAACATAAACAATTCTGAAGCTAAGCTTGTACAACTTTATTCACCATTCATTTCTCCTGCCTTCCAGCGTACAGTTTATTTGACTCGTAGTTATTTAAAAAAATATTATGTATAACAATAGACATTTGCATTCTATCCCTTTTCGGTCTTCAATGTAGGAAAAATGCTATGGGGGGGTAAGAGCTGATATTTGAATTTGTTGATCCAAAGAAAAGAGTGCTGAGATTGAGAGTTGAGAACTCGGATGATCTCTGGGTGCTTTACACCCTGCTCAGAGAAGGAGATCAAGTTACAATGAGGACTCTAAGAGAGATCAAGCAGGGTGAAGGAGGAAGAAGTAGAAGAGTCCCAATGATATTAACAATAGTTATGAAGCACATGGAATTTCAACCATTCACTAACAAACTCAGAATAAGGGGATCTGTTATAGAGGGGCCTGATGTCTTTGGTCTCCTGGGATCGCATCACACGCTCTCAGTGGATGTCGGTGATGAGCTCATTGTCTTCAGGGAGGATGGATGGAGCGGAAGAGATTTACAGAGATTGGAGAAACTGTCAATGAAGTTAGGCTCCATTCTAATAGTGGCAATTGATTATGATGAAGTTGGAATCAGCATTTATAGGAGACAGGGGGTGAAAGGAGTTCTCAACAGAGATCTGAAACTCAGCGGGAAGGGAAGCGAAAGCAGGGATGTTGAGCTCAGAGATGCATTGAGAGAAATTGCTAGAGACATTGAACTGATTCTGAAGAAAGAAAGTGACATTGTTGGAATTATAGTAGCAGGACCTGGGTTCTTGAAGGAACAACTGGCATCTGAGCTATCCGAACTGGTGAGAAATATGCCTATTGCTGTCGAGAGTGCGAGCATGGGGGGAGAAGCGGGAGTGAGGGAAGCAATAGCCAGAGGTAAGCCAGCTGAGCTGTTGAGAAGCCAGGAAATGCAGGAGATAGATCGCATTTTGGATAGAGCACTGGAGCTATTGGGAGAGAAGCCTGGTTACATTGCTATTGGATTGGAGGAATGTGAAAGAGCTTCATTGATGGGAGCTGTGGATCTTTCCTTGGTTCTCGATGAGCTCCTTTCCGTTCAGAGAAAAGAAATGAGGGAAAAGGTCGAGGCCATACTAGAAAGGATTTACTCGTATGGAGGGAAAATACATGTAGTCCCAAGCAGTTCTCCCGCAGGTGAAAGAGTTTTTTCTCTTGGTGGGATCATATGCTTGCTAAGATTCCCAGTTAAGGAAGAGAGGGGGAATAATTAAAACATTATCCTCTCTCTATTGAGAACAAACCTATCATCTGTTGGATGCGATTCTATAATCTCCGCTGCTCTTCCCACATTTATCTTTCTTATTGTCTCTAGATCATCCGGGTGAAAGCAGAGCCCCCATCTGCATTCAAACAAAATACCTTTCTCTACATATGAAGCTGTCCTGTGCGCATCATAATCTAGAAGAACTCCAAATATCACTGTTCCTTCACTCGTACTCTTCTCATATATCTTCAGATCGCTTCGAATGGTCCTTAGAAATCTGTTCCTAGTTTGAATTCTATCCTTAAATGATGCGGGGCAAAAGTGTATTGGTATTTTCAATCCCAGCTTCATAGCTTCTCTCATAGCATTTAGAGCAGTTTCAGCACTTCCCACAATAGACTTCCCATCCTTTGACACGATGAATCCAGCTAGTTGGAGAGAATCAACATTGCTTTCGCTCACGTCAAGCTCATTTATGTTTAAGAAGTCAGCTCCAATGCTATCAAGAAAAACAGCTAAGTCCACAATTTCCTTCTCTCTTCCTGGAATTGCTGGAATCTCGGCTCCTACTGACATCGATGTTTCCCTTTTTGCTTCATTAATCCTCTTAAGAGTAGCTATTTCTGTTGGATGAAATCTTATCTCATCCAACCCTGCTCTATCCAATCTCTTTAGAATGTCCCTCCTGATCAAGATCCCATTTGTGTACAAATGAAGATGAAAGGATGAGCCAAAGGAGGATTTTAGTGCCTCTATGATGGAAATTGTTCTTTCTAATCTTTCCAGCGGGTCTCCTCCGGTTAGACTCGCCGAATCAGCTCCGCTCCTTTCAATCTCAGATATCATGTCATCGATGCTCTTCACCTCTTTCTCGTTCACATAGAAAACATCTTTTCTAATTCTGTTTAACCCAACTGGACAGTAATAGCACCTTTCCCTGCACAGACCTGTAACAAAGATAACTGCCTTGCTTCCCTGAAAGCATAGAGAGCAGCCCCTCGAAACTCGATCTCCATATATTGCCGAATAATTTGCGATCTTCAAGCTATAGCTCAAGAAGCTATCTCCCTCTCAAAGCTCTTCTGACAGCAGGGTCCCTTTCCGCTATTTCCTTCAACTTCTGTTCAAAGCTCTCACCTGTGCTCACAAGCTCGCTTAAGTAAACTCCTGTTCTTCCTATTTTATCCCTTCTACTGAGAACTCTCATTCTTTCCAAGACTGTTTCGAGGCTTATGCCAAGCAGTGATGCCACTTCCCCCTCCCTTCCTAAAATGCTGGACACCAGATAACCGTGCTCAATCGGCTTGATCAATTCCAATCTCTTATTGACGCCCAGGACTCTTTTCCCTTCTTGAAGCTCCTCAAGAGAAATTGAACCTCCAAACTTATAGAACTCAACCTCCCTGCTTTGAAGCCTCGCAAGCGGAAAGCTGACAACTATTAAACCCTCTGGATCTAATGTTATGTATCCCTTTGGAGTGCTCATGGGCGTGGCTTGAACAATTTTTCGCTCGAACTGCTTGAGCCCAAATCTATCTAGAGCTATTTCTATTATATATGATGGAGTCATATTGAGGACAGCTATATCAACATCGCTCTTTTCGTGAACATCTCCTCTTGCAACACTTCCGTGGAGAAGGGGATCAGCTCCCGCTTTCTTGAGAGCTTCCATAATTTTTGAGGCAATTTTTCTCTTCTCCGTGAGAAGCTCTATATCCTTCTGTTCATATAGTATGATCCGCTCATCCAGATTTCTGGATATCTTCTCTCTGACCATCCTGTTCCCCAATTTCTACAAAGAGAGGGGGGAGGAGGCTGGTCCAAAGCCCCGCATCCTTGGCCGCTAGACTACCCGGCTGCTGTCATAAAAGTTAGTTAGGCAAGCTTTTAAGTTTTAGCCCACTCTGAAATGCGGATAACCATCAATATTCACAATGAGATTCTAGGAAATGACTTCATGAACTGAGCAAGGGCTCTATTCTTCGCTCTCTTCCTCTAGCTCCAGTTCCTTTTCCTCTTTAGCTAGCTCCTCCAAGGATGGCTTTCTAGTTGTTTCCTCCAAGAGATCCTCCAGGATTTTTGCATCATCTTCTCTTATGTATGGAGCGACTGCTGCAACCCCCCTATCATGATAATTCTCCTCGCTTACTTTCAGACTCTCATAGACTATGAGATACACAGGAAGGGTTGCTATTATCGTGTCCTTGCCGGTTCTCTTAAGTCCAAAATCTCTATATCTCGCAATAACTTCTTTATCTGAGCCTACCTTCAGTTCTATTTCTATGGAATCTCTTAGGATCATGAAGTCGCTAAAAGTTGGTAACCACTCATTCATGAGAAGATCCTTAGCAACGCTCTTAACGACATCCTCCAGTTGACCTTCTAATACTTCCTTCTTTTTGATCTTACCTGAATGTGCCTGAATTACAATGCAACTCTGCCTTTGAGATGACATTACCCGGACACCAAACTAGCTGCTCTATTTAAGAATAAGGAGAGGTTAAAAAAGGTTCTCAATTTTTAGGATGAAGGTGTGCTTCCTCTCATCTCGAGAAAAGCTTCTTTCAGGAGGTGCATTCCATTTACTATTTCCTTCTCTGTTGGATAGCTAAAGTTAAGCCTCATAGTATTGGTGCCACTTCCATCATGGAAGAATGCTTCTCCTGGAACGAAGACTACTCCTTTCTTCATTGATATCTTAAGAAGATCTCTAGTGTTTATCTTATTATTGAACGACATCATCAAAAAAAGCCCTCCTCTTGGCTTGGTCCACGTTCCGTAATTGCTGAAATTTTCCTCCAGAGAGGATAGCATCATGTCCCTCTTTCTTCTGTACACGGGAAGGGACTCGGTTAAAAATTCTTTGTAGATCTTTCTCTTGATCCATTCTATAGCTATGAATTGGGAGAGGGTAGAAGTATGCAGATCTGCCACCTGCTTCACGAGCTCGAGTGCCTCAATCAGAGGACGCTCAGCCATTATCCACCCAATTCTCAGACCTGGGGAGAGTATCTTGCTCAGAGTGCTCATGTAAATTACCCTTCCCTCCTGATCCAAGCTCTTTATTGGCTTCATTGGCTCTCCCTCAAATGTGATTAGATTGTAGGGATCATCCTCGTATATGAGGAAATCATACTTTACAGCAAGCTCATATAGATGCTTCCTTCTATCCTCAGGAATTGTTGTTCCAGCTGGATTGTGATTGGAAGGTATTGTGTAGAGTAATTTGACCTTCTTTCCCTGGGAATATATCTCCCGCAACAAAGATTCCAGCTCATATGTGTTGAGACCATTTGAATCTTGATTAACTCCGTATATAATGGGCTTTCTTGGTCTGAAGGAATTCAGTGCTGCTAAGTATGTGGGTTTTTCTACTATTATTATGTCCCCTGGATTAATGAGAGCTCTCGCTGTTAAGTCAAGACCCTGCTGGCTTCCGGTAAGAATTATTAGATCATCATATTCTTTTCCTTCTAACTTATACTCCAGTTTCATTAAGTCCTTCAGAGCATCGATTAGCTGAGAGATTCCTTTTGTTGGAGCGTACTGCATCGCCTTCTGAAAGTTAATTATAAGAGTTTCTTCAAGCAGTTCGATTGCCTTCTTGAAAGGGAAAAGGCTGAAGTCTGGAAGTCCGCCTCCGAAGCTTATCACTTTCTTCTGTTCAGTGACTTTGAGAAGCTCTCTGACATCGCTTTGCCTGTACAACTTCAATTCATCGCTAAAGAAATTCGAGATTAGCATAATTTCCCCTCTATAAAAATTAATAGTTTTATATCTATTTAAATGCATCTGTATTTTTTGAATTATATAATAAAAAATTAGAATTAGTCAAATAAGTCTCAAGATCTATGCGTTTTTTAAATAAACAATTTCATTTGTCTTATGTAATAAGTTCAATATTGGATCATCCTCATCTGCTCTGTTGAGAGAATTTGAGAGCAAAAAATATTAAAGTTCAACCCTTCTGAATTCTTTACAGCTTATTTCAATTTTTCCAAATATGTAAAGGGGATTCTATTGCCTATATCTATAGAGAGCTTGGTTGAATTCCTCTTACAAGAAGAGTCTGTATCCATAGACTACTTGGAGAAATTGCTTACTGCAAATAGAATGCAAGTTACTTCTGCACTTAAAGGACTTGAAGGTGTGAAAGTAGAAGGTGAAAGAGTGATAGTTACAAGCAAGGTTTGGCTCGCTATCTCTGCTATCAAGAAGGGGGCAAGAGCAAAAGCTATATCGAAGAATCTCAGCTGGAAGGAGTTCGAAGAAGAGGTTGCGAGGATATTTGAAGAAGCAGGCTTTGCTGTGGAAAAAAACTTTAGGACTTTTAGACCGAATAGGACTGAGACCGACGTCCTAGCAGTAAGGGGAAATGTGGTTATTGCTGTGGACTGCAAGCACTGGAAGCTCTCTGGACCTGGTCCTTCAAGCTATTCCATCGCTGCTCTTAATCACCTTGAGAGAGCTAAAAAGCTTATAAAAAGTCCAGATTTTCGAGCTTGGGTTTTCAAAAATGCACTGAGTGAAAGAAACATACGAATAGTTCCTGTGTTAATAACCCTCGCTGAAAAGGCAAAGGGAAAACAATCAGGAGTTCTTGTTATTCCGATTGCATATCTCCAGGAAGCTCTACATCAGCTTGATGAAATTCTTTTGGATTCCGAGGTGCTAACAATAGAGGGGAGCCTATCGTCCTCCAATAAAAAGAGCTTGGGTTGAAAATGCTCATCTAGAGCAACAAAATGGTGAAAATTGAATGAAAGTGAGCATAATTTCATACACAGATGAATGCGAACTGATTGTAGCCTCAGCTGGAAAAGCAACAATATCTGGCAAGAGTGCCGAGGAAATAATGGGCTCTATGAGTAGTGAAGCAGTTGAAAGATGGATCAGAGAAATAATTACTAGGGATCATGGAAGTGTTCTTGAGCACTGTGTTTACACATTCTCTGTGGAAGGCATATCTAGAGTTGCTTCTCATCAATTGGTTCGTCATAGGATAGCGAGCTACTCTCAGCTCAGTCAAAGGTACAGAAAAATTGAGGAGGAAATTTTCGATGTTGTAGTTCCACCAAGCGTCAGGAAAATGGGAAAACAAGCTGAGAGCTTTTTCAGAGAATATGCTGACGAAGCATTCAAGCGCTACAGAGATCTTATTTCGCATGGGATTCCACCCGAAGATGCTAGATACATCCTTCCGCAGGCAGTTACAACTAAGCTGATTATAACAATGAATGCTAGAGAGATCATGCACTTCTTATCGTTAAGGCTTTGCTCCAGAGCTCAATGGGAGCTTAGATCGATTGCCTGGTGCCTGTTGAGAAAGCTCTTGAAACTGCATCCCAATATATGGAAATGGGCAGGTCCTAGATGTGTGATGATAGAGAATGTGATCAAAAGCTCTCCTCAGCCAATTATAGAAAAAATTCTGGCTGACGAAGATGTAGACTACTCATTTGTTTCACAGAAGTGCCCAGAGGGTATACCAAGAGAAAAAATTGCCAAATGCATACTCAACGGAAAAAGAGATGTTTGGGAAATTATCAAAAACTGCGAACAATCTGAAATTTAACACTATCAGAGTCTATGAGCATTTCCAATGGTGAAGAGGGGGGATTTGAGAAGCTCAATTTAATTAAGGCAAGCTCTCTTCCTCTCGTCTTCTCATTGACCCTCAAAACATAGATGGCATCACTGTAGTACTTTAGAAGTCTCGCTTCTTTTTTCTCCATAAGAGCAATATCAATGAATATGTTCACAGTTGCACTTCTCCTGCCGGTGGTCTTAATTTTCTTGAGTAAAGCAGCCAATTTCTCCAGGAATTCCAGCTCATTTTCTCTCAAGTGAGGGATGAAAAGATAGAGATGATTTGAACTTCTATAATACAGGTCTACTGCTCTCAGAAGCTCTTCCGTTGCCTCATATGTTCTGAAATGAATGTTTGGGGATTCGTTTATTATGAATCTGAACCTTGAAGTAAGAGGAGTTGGAATGACTGAACTGCTTATTATGCCTTGAAAGTCATATTGAAATGTTCCAACAAATATATCCTTATCAGGTTCAAGCTCGCTTCTCGACAGAACTAAGTAGAGAAAGAGGGCCTCTGGGTTAGCAATTGGATCTACAGCATAAATGTTGAGGGAAATTGGGGGATAGTATATCCTCATTTCGCGAAGAAGCCCTATTTCTGGCTGATTGATTCTCAGCTCCTCTTCTTTCATTTTTCAGGTCACCGATGAAGGGGTAACCAGCTTATATATTATCTCTTCCCTTTCAAGCAAATTTACCTCAGTCCTCTTTCTCCGTATACGGCGTTATCAGCACATCTCTATTATGAACTAAATTCAGGACTGTCTGACTTACGCTTCCTACCAGCACTCTCTCCAATATCCCCTTTTTGCTCTTTCTCCCCATAACAATGAGCTCCGCTCCCTCTTCCTCGGCAACTTTGACAATTTCATTTGCCGGAAGTCCTGTACGAAGAATGTACCTCACTTTTTCCAATTTCAGAGAATCAATGTATCTCTTAGCCTTCTCAATTATTTTTTGGGCAATCTCTCTCTGCTTGGTAACTACTTCGGGCGGAATCGGCTCTCCATAGAATACCTCTATTGGTTCGATAACTGTCACAACAAGAAGCTCGGCATCAAATCTCTTTGCTATTTCACAGGCTCTATCAAGAGCTAGCTTAGATGATGGGCTACCATCATATGCTAGTAGTATTTTAGAATACAAAGCTATCTCCTCTTCCACTATTTTTTATAGAGATCATTTAGCTTTAGCTATCATATTAAGCTTTCCATTTTGATGAAAATTAAAAGGCTCTGTTGGAAGCTAATATGATTTCAAAACCATTACAGTAACTGTCGATGTTACTGTCTGTATTTCTCTGATTTTATCAACTGCATCGTTCAAAACTTCCACAGTTGGTGCTGAGACGAGAGCCACTAGGTCATAATCTCCAGCTACTTCATAGACTTTATCAACATAGGGAAGTTTAGAGATGATATCTGCTGTTTCAGCTGTTCTAACCTTAGCTGTTGTTTTGATGAATATGAGCGCTTTAACTTCTGCCCTCGCACTTAGCTCTATTGTGAATTTAGAAATTATGCCTTCTCTCACAAGTCTATCTATCCTCTTCTTTACAGCAGTCTTGCTTATACCAAGTTCCTTTGCAATGCTGCTTAGAGAGGCTCTTGCATTCGCTCTCAATATCTTGATGATTTTATCATCAACTTCGTCCAAATCATTCAAGAAATCTCCCCCTCTTAAAGAGTTTTTGAGAAGTAAGCTTTATTTATTTGGTATGCATTCGAATACACTTGGGGAATAAATAACCAATCCAAGGGTTGCTAATCAGATGGCGGAAAAAGATATTGAATCCCTATGTGGAGGTCTTCCTCCAGAGCTTTGTGAGCAGCTTGTTAGGGAGCAGCAGCTTATAAAGATTAGGCTCGAAAAAAGAAAGTTCGGCAAGGAAGTCACGATAATAGAGGGAATAGATGAGAGAGATGTTGATATCAAGAAGCTGGCATCTCAGCTCAAATCAAAGCTTGCCACAGGGGGAACGGTAAAAAATGGAAAAATTGAGCTCCAGGGAGATCATAGAGGAGTACTTAGAGATTTGCTAGTAGAACTAGGCTTCCCCCCAGACAATATAGTTGTACTGAGCTAGAGACAGCAGTGCTTCCAATATTGAGCTGCTTAAGAAAAATTTATAAAGGAGAAAGAGAAAAATTTATAAACGATTTTTTAATTTCAATTAAAAAATAAATCGCCGGGCTTCTACCGGTGAAGCAATAGCATGTCTGAAAAAACTTCTAAGGAATCCAGCGAAGAATCAAAGAAGGAATCCAAGAAGGAAGAGCTTCCTTGTCCACCAGAAGCGATTGTATTTGACCAGGAGCGGGGAGAGTACATCTGTACTACCACTGGAGAAGTTCTAGAGGAAAAGCTAGTTAATCAGGGTCCAGAGTGGAGGGCCTTTACACCTGAGGAAAAGGAAAAAAGGGCCAGAATAGGTGGTCCTCTTTCTCCCACTGTCCATGATAGAGGATTGACCACACTCATTGATTGGAGGGATAGAGACGCCAGCGGAAAGAAGCTTGAACCTAAAAAGAGACTGGAGTTTCTAAGATATAGAAAGTGGCAGATTAGGAGCAGGATTCAGTCTAGCATTGATAGAAACCTTGCCCAAGCTATGAACGAGCTGAACAGAATCTCCAATCAGCTTCACCTCAATAGAGCTGTCAGAGAGGAAGCGGCAATAATTTACAGAAAGGCAGTTGAGAAAGGTCTCGTGCGTGGAAGAAGCATTGAAAGTGTTGTTGCTGCATCTGTTTATGTTGCCTGTAGGCTCAAAAAGCTCCCCAGAACGCTTGATGAAATAGCGCAACACACGAGAGCTAACAGAAAGGAAATAGCTAGGTGCTACAGACTTCTGGTAAAGGAGCTGCAAATAAAGGTTCCAATAGTTGATCCTATAGATTATATTCCTAGGATGGGGAGTCTTTTAGATCTGAGCGGAAAGGCAATGAATATAGCAGCGAAGATAGTGAAGGCAGCTAAGCAAAAAGCCTTAACAGCAGGAAAAGATCCAACTGGGCTGGCGGCTGCAGCAATTTACATAGCAACGTTGCTGGAAAATGAGAGAAGAACTCAGAAAGAAATAGCAAACATAGCTGGAGTCACGGAAGTAACTGTGAGGAATAGGTATAAAGAGCTCGTAAGTGAGCTGGACCTAGATATTCCTGAAGAAGAGTAAAAGAGTTTTTTAAAAACAATGCTTTTTACAAAAAAGAAAAAAAGTCAATTTGAGAGTATTTATTTTGTTTTCTTTTCTGGTAGAGCATATGTTTTGAAAGCCAGCGAGAGTATTGAGTACAGCAGCAGTGAAATGAAGAAGCCATAGTACCAAGCTAGCTCTTCTCCAGGAACTGGTATTCCATAATAGAACTGAAGCGTTCCTCTAGCCCATGAGATGATGTACTCTCCCAAAATGCCTAGCAAGAATGAACCTACTCCCATCCAGTTTATACCAGAGCTGTACCAGTACTTACCTTGCGGGCCTATATTATAGAGCTCATCCAGTAGGTACTCCCTTTTCCTTATGACCCAAAAGTCAATTACCATGATTCCAGCGATGGGACCCAGCCACATGCTATAGTACCAATTGAAGTTTGTTAGATAGTTGGCAACATCGAGGGACTGCTTCCAGTAGACTATACTGTATGGTCCTATGACAAGCCATCCAAGAACGGTTGCAATAGTGAGAGATTTAACCCACCCCAGTCTTGTTAATCTGATTATTGCGTTAGTTGCTGCAGGAACATCTCCAGTGAGGTTTGTGCTAGCTGTTGCCATAAAAGCAAAAACTAGGCCAAAGAAGGCAACTCCAGCAGAGGGTGTATATTTTGCTATAATGTCAATAGGACTATAGGTTCCTCCAGTTAGCGTGGTAGCTATGAATCCGAGAGCTGTTCCAACGACCTGTGGAGCTATTAATCCTAGAATATGCCCAGAGATCAGGCTCTTGGTTCCCTTGTTCCATCTGCATATGTCACTCACGTTCAATGCTATGGTTCCCCACCAGGCCGTTTGCACAGCAACTGCCAGGAAGAAGCTATTGCTTATCCAGGGGACTCCACCCTGAGTCCATGAGGGCATCTTTCCTGGCAGGTTTGGAAGACCAGCCATGTAGTAAGTGAACCATGCAAAGAATATGAGGAGTAGGGGTCCTGCCAGCGTATCAAAGTACTTTATTCCTGTGATCCTGAAATAACCGAAGGTCCAAACAAGCAGCAAGTAGAATATGAACGTATACGGCGTGTAGAGTAGTCCATTGGCAATAATCCAGTCCGATGGCTTCCCCAAGAGTACTAAGATCATCTCCGTCATTGCCCAAGCAGCTATGTAGCCGTCAACGCCATACCAGAATATGCTCACGATGGCTCTAACGAGCATTGGGAGTATGGAACCTCTGTAGCCGAATGCTGGTCGAAGCTGAACCGGGAATGGTATTCCATATTTGATTCCAACATATCCGTTGAAGTACATAACTAATGCTATAACGGTGTTTCCAATGAAGGCTGCTACTACTGTCTGCAGTAAATTAAGTCCAAGGATCTGGCTAATCCATCCTAGAAAGAATATGGATGTTGTTATTGCCATAGAGAGTATCATTAGAACGTACTGCCATCCTGTAGTGCTCCTCTTGTCAGATGGGATTGGAAGAAGGTCGGGATGGTCTTTGTAACTACTCATTAAACCACCTTTTCATTTTAATTGTTATTTGTTAAAATTATATTAAAATTTTTCTTCAATAATATTTAAATTTTTATGTGCTAGTTAGAGATGATATTCAAGTTAAAAGCAATTTTTTAAAAGGGGAAAAGATTCTTATTATAAGTGTGCGGGGCCGTAGTCTAGCTTGGTAGGATGCGAGGCTTGGGCCCTCGTGGTCCGGGGTTCAAATCCCCGCGGCCCCACCACGATGTTTTCCTTCATGCTCAAATCCAAGGCATTCTCTATACAATTTCCGAAGAAGCAATGGACTTAGCTTTATTTTTCCTAGAGAAAAACAATTATTAAGTATAATGTAAGTTCTTCCATATGACCTTGGAGAAAGGAGGTAAAAGAGGTATCTGCAATGAGCTTCCAGATTTCTAAGGAGCAGCTGAGGGCTTTGCTCAAGGAGCTGAAGCAGTGGAGGGCGCCTGCAACAACACTGCTTTCCTTGTATATTCCCCCAGGGAGGCCCGTTAGCGATGTTGTCAACATGCTGAGAACCGAACTGAGTATAACCGATAACATTAAGCTAAAGCGAACGAAGGATGCCGTCCAAACATCCTTGAGCATGGCTATAGACAGGCTTTCAAGCATTTCCAAAATCCCTGAGAACGGGTTAGTTCTATTCTGTGGAGTCAACTCGGATACGGGAAAGCAGATATGCATGATGTTTTCCCCTCCTGAGACTGTTAAGATCTATTACTACAGAACAGATAAGTGGTTCCACACAGAGTTTCTCGAGGAAATGGTTTCCGAGAAGAACTATTATGGGCTAATAATAATTGAGAGGGATGAAGCAACAATAGGGCTTCTGAAGGGAACTACTATAGAGCTTCTCGACAACCTCATGAGCTATATTCCGGGAAAGCATACAAAAGGAGGGCAGAGCCAAAGGAGGTTCGATAGGATAATTGAGCAGATGGTTGAGGACTTCTACAAGACTGTGGCTGAGAGGGTCAAGCAGCTCTTTGAACCAATCCTTCTTGAGGGAAAGTTAAAGGGAATACTGATTGGCGGCCCGGGCTATAGTAAGCAAGACTTTGTGAATGGGGAGTATCTTGAGAAGCGGTTCAGAGATCTGGTCATTAATAAGCTTATAGACGTTGGTTACCAGAATGAAGCGGGATTGAGAGAGCTGGTGATAAAGGCCTCTGATGTTCTTCAGGACCACAGATATTCAGATGCATTCAAGAGGGTTGAGGAATTGAAAACTCATATGGCTAAGGCAGATGGACTGGCCATTTTTGGCTATGATGAGGTTAAACAGGCTGCTGATATTGGAGCTCTTCAGGTCTTGCTTGTTGTGGAGGATCACCCCCTCATTGACGAATTGGAAGCTCTAGCAAAGAAGTCTGGTGCAGAATTGGTAGTTGTTCCCCTGAATTCTCCGGAGGGGGAATGGCTCCAGAGCTCCTTTGAAGGAATTGCAGGCATAGTGCGCTACAAGATATTCTAGTCTCTCTTCAGAGGCTCTGGGATCGTGTGAAATGAATAAAAAGGTCCTTTGCTAATTTATTACACGAATAGAGCAGCTCATTATTTCAATGCGCTGATGCAGGATGTCCAATAGAACCTCCATATGTGTTCTGTGCAAGGGCAATAAGGGTCTCTGCGGACTTAGAGAATGCCCTCTGCTAACAAGAACAAGGAGTATGTTCAAGATATATAGCAGAATAGTTAATGACTTGGACATAAGCGGTATGACGCCTCCCAGTGCAGTTGTTGGGGAAAAAGGCTATCCAGAGGTTCCACTTTTATTCAATATTGCAGAAGCTGTGGAGAAGGAGAAAGCCTCCATCTATGATGATCCTAAAGCATGGCACGGAAAACTTGGCCTAAAGGAAATAGTTGAGCTGAGGACTTCAATGATCAGCGGTCTATTGAGAGTCCCAGTATTTGACCCATGGAGGCTGTATGAAAAAGAAATCTCTCTTGCACTCGTCAGCACTACACCAGTTGATAGCGAAGCTTTCTTGAAGAAGCCTCCCAGGCTAGATCTCTCTTTTGACAGCGTTCTGAGACCAGTGGGTCTCATATCCCCCCTGCAGAGGCTCATAATTGAGGGGTCTCCTAAAATTCACAGAAGCCTGGAGAAAATGATTTGGGATGATGTCCTGGCAAGGAATGCAGTCATAGAGCTCTATATTAGCGGAATAGATGTATATGTGCTCGAGAGGGCACTGAGCCTAGGTTTGCTCGGTATGAAGAAAGGAAGAAAGCTTGTCCCAACTAGATGGGCAATAACTGCTATAGATGACATAATAAGCGACTTTTTGAGGGATAAAGTTCAACAGTTTGAGGAGCTAAGTCAACCTGAAGTATACTATGGAGAATATCTCTACAATAAGTTTACTATTGTTCTCCTTCCGGGCACTTATGAGGGCATTTGGATAGAAGTGTGGCATCCTCGTAGCATATGGGCAATGGGCTCAAGAGCTCCGGAGATAGCAATAGTTAGAGAGGGGGTAAAGGGAAAGCCAAGACCTCCCGATGGTGGCTTCTCTGCAGCAAGATTGGCTGTTCTGGAGCACCTATTCAATGAGAGGAGAAACGCAAAATTCATAATATTAAGGGAGGTTATGCCTCAATACAGCGTTCCTCTGGGGAACTGGCACATAAGAGAGACTGTTAGGTCTGCTCTCCGCTCGCCTCCCTTGAAAGTCAATAGCATTGACGAGATTTTCGATCTGCTGGAGATGAGAGCTAGTTCGAGGGAGGCTATAGAGCTATTCAGAGATGCTTTAAATAGGATTATTAGCCAGAAGAGTATTCTTCAGTACCTAAACTGGGGAAAAGAATAGATAGCGTGAAGGAAAATGTTTGCAGGAATCATATATAGACTGAATGAGAAGGAAGGATATTCCTTGGCAGTTGGTGCTGCCGCCGTTGTTTTGGCGCTTGTTGGTAAATTCTCTTATCTTGGAATAATTTCTGTCCTTATAGGATTCTTTATGCACGAGATGGCACACAGGTTCTTTGCTAGAAGAGCTATGTGCAGCAGCAGGTTTGTTCTTGATCCTTTGGGTTTAGCTATAACACTGATATCATCTATCCTTCCCCTTGCATTTCTTGCGCCAGGATATGTTGGAATTTATTGCTATGGGAATGTTCTGAGAAGAGGGGATATGCTAAAAATAAGCTCTGGAGGTATAGCAACTAACTTAGCTCTTTCTATTATTGGAGCGATTCTCTATCCTATTTCTCCTGCCTTTTTCTCGACATTCTCAGTGATAAATGCTTGGTTTGCTCTATTCAATTTGATACCGTTCGGTCCATTTGATGGTGCCAAGATCTTCAAGATAAGTAAGCTGATCTGGATTATTATGTTTATTTTGTCTCTTTCCCTCTACCTATACTGGATAATCTGATATTCCTCTGATCATAAATTGGTGAGGATTCCAGCTGTAGGGCTCTGACATACAAGCGGCTAATCTATATAAGAGGAGAAAGAAAAAGAGAAAAGCGGTGCACAATTTGACTGAGAAGGTCAGAAAGATAGCTGTTTTTGAGGGAAAAGCCAGAATTGGAGAGATCATGGGAGGGCTGACAAATATACAGCTGAGACCTGAAGACTTCTCCAGTCCTGTCGCTCTCCAGATGGCCTTTTCAAGAATATATGAAGGTGTGATAAAGGCTCTAGAGGAGGGGCCCAAGAAGAGGTTTGTAGCAGAGGTTAAAATGACTGATTCTCTTGGTAATCAGATTGTCATGGGCATTGATCTTGGAGAGGCTCCACCTCCATTTAGCAAAAGCGAAGTGAAAGCAAGAATTACAGTTGAACTCTTTGAGGAAGAGGAGGAATAGCACCACAGTATCTTTGATAAGGATATCACATTAGCTGGACTGCGGGTGGGCAGAACGAGACTTCCAAAAAGCTACATTCTATATGATAAAGCATTGGAAGAATATGGAGCACTCATTGAGAGAGTGAAGAAAGAGGGAAAAACCCATTTTAGCGAGATCATCGTAACTTGTGAGCCTGTTTCAGTAGTCGGCACAATTTTCATTAAGAACTCTCAAGTTATCTCTCACGTTGAACTTGTGGCGGGATCCAACTCTATACTACTGCCTCCACCTCCCCTGGCTGAAAGCTACGTAGTTTTGGAAGCTGATGGTTGGGGAGAGGCTATAAAAATTGATATTCAAAATGTGAGGGATCCTTCTTCGAGGATTCTCGATGTCCTCTCCGCACTGGAGTCTGGTGCTTTCAGCTGCAAGGAAAAGGGGAGAGAATAATGAGATGGCCAAAAAAGAGAGAGCTCTTGGCCTTCTATTTTCTCTCGAAGGAAATGCAAGAGAAGGAGGTTTCTGCCTTTGAAATTGCAAGTGCTCTCAAAACGGAGCTCTGCTTATCCATGGCAACTTCGAGGAGAATAGTGAAGAGGCTGCTATCTCTTGGAATGCTTGAAAGAGGCTCTGAAGGAAGGCTGAAAGTGAGGAAGATGGAAGATTACTTTGAAAAAGCTTACAGCAAATATAAGGAAGATAGGTGCAGAAGAAAGAAGCGTATGGGTAAGATAGAGAGAGGGAAGTGAACTTATCTTCTTCACATTAAAAATAAAATTTTAGAGTAAAAACCATTATATTGTTTTCAAAATATTTTGAATTGAATTATGGTGATGAGATTGACATTTGATGTGGACAGAGTCAGAGAGGATTTTCCTATATTAAACAGAAAAATAAATGGACGACAGCTGATATACTTTGACAATGCAGCTACAACCCAGAGGCCAAAGCAGGTAGTAGAGGCTATAGCAAGATTCTACCTTCATAGCAATGCTAATGTCCATAGGGGAATGCATGCTCTTTCTCAGGAAGCTAGCCAGATGTTCGAGGAAGCTCATGAGACTGTTGCTAAATTTATCAATGCAGATTCATGGCAAGAAATAGTTTTGACATTGAACACGACAGATTCCATAAACTTGGTTGCTTGGGGATGGGGGCTGAAAAATCTATCTCCAGGCGATGAAATATTGCTAACAGTTATGGATCATCACAGCAATATGCTGCCCTGGAGAATTGTTGCTAGCAAACTTGGTGCAGTTGTGAAGTATGTTGATATAGATGATGAGGGAAGAATTAACTATGATGACCTCGAAGAGAAGCTCAATGAGAGGACTAAGATAGTTGCCTTCCCTATGGCGAGCAATGTTGTGGGAACAATTAATGATATTAGAAGAATATCGAGGCTTGCTCACTCAGTTGGAGCGATAGTTGTTGGAGATGGTGCCCAATATGTTCCACATGTACCAACAGATGTTAGGAGCCTAGAGCTTGACTTCATGGCATTCAGTGGGCATAAAATGCTAGGCCCCATGGGAGTAGGAATTCTATGGGGAAGGAGAGATGTGCTTGAGGAACTCATGCCATTCAGGGTTGGAGGAGAGACTATTGAGGATGTGACTCTGGAGAGCATCAAGTGGCAACCCCTTCCCTGGAGGCTAGAAGCTGGAACTCCGAATGTTGCAGGGATGATAGGACTGGCTGAGGCAGTGAAGTATTTGAGTAGAATTGGAATGGAGAATGTGAGAAAACATGACATTGAGCTAACCGACAGGGCTCTTAGATTATTGATGGAGCTTGGAGAGGAAGTCTCAATTCTTGGTCCAAAGAGAGCGGAAGAGAGAACGGGATTAATAGCATTCAATATAAAGGGACTGCATTATCACACTGTTGCAAAGGCTCTGGATATCTTTGGAATCGCTGTTAGGAGTGGAGGACATTGTGCCCATCCGCTCCATTATAGGCTCGGAACGAGGGGAAGCGTAAGGGCAAGTTTCTACATATACAATACAGTTCAGGAGGTCAATGCCTTCTATGAAGCTCTGAAAGCCATATTATCGCTGAGAGAGAGGCTTTCTTCTGAGCCTGTAGAAGAGGTTTGCACGGGCACTTGAGGCAGCACTACTGCACAGAAACGCACCCAACTCTCTCGACAGCATTTCTTACTATTCTCGCAACTAAGCTGATTCCAACTTTGCTTGGCATAAGCTTCATCGCGAACTTTGCATATGTTGGTATTGGGGATCCACTTGCTTTTGGATGTCCGCCCCCTCCCAGCTCATATGCTATGTTTCTAACATTGCATCTGTTCGATCTGAACTCGAGCTTCCCCCTCTCATTAACGATTACTGCTATATCTGCATTGAATCGGGCCAGCATGAATTGTCCAAGCAAGCTAGAACTAATTTCGGGCTCTTTCTTAATACCAATAGCAATTTTCAACTTCCCGCTCTCTAAGAGAAACACTTTTTCAATAAAGCTCTTTATATTCCTGAGCTCTAGCTCATGAATCTCTATTGCTCTAGGTATTGCCAATTTCATCAAGCTATCTATGCTTTCAGAAGATAGGAATGCTCTGTGCACCTTTGTCAGCCAAGATGGATCTCTACTGAAGCCGACATATCTGACTAAAAAGGGAGAAAGTGGTTCATCGAACCTCCATTGATCTGCTGAGCATGTAATCTTAGCAAGATCAGCTATATAGGAATCTCCTTTGGCTTCTTCAGCTGCTATGCCAGTAGCGCATAGATCCTCATTCAATTTCAGCTCAATATTGGAATGCAACGCCGCATTCTTCCATTCATCTCTCCAAACATGATGATCAATCCATACCACTCTTTTTCCTCTTTTTCTAGCAGAAGACAAAATTTCCAGAGCATCCTCGAAAATTGCGGGATTTGGGCCGAGATCTGTTATAGCTATTAGTTCGACTTCCTGCATCCTCCTGCGAAATGATCTGAGAGTTAAGTGAAGAGAGTCAGGTTCAGTAAAAGCAACAGTATAATCATTTACATTCCATGCTCTCAGAAGGACTGCTGACGAAGCTACCCCATCAAGGTCCGTATGAGTGATTGAAAGCACAGTCAAATCCCACGTCGCCTCAATCTATACAAGTTTAGAAATTTTCCATTTTAAAATAGATGCTTTTTCGAGTTGATTGGCTTCTGAGCATGGATTTATGAGATAGAGCTTTCTCCTTTAAATAGAACAAGAGACGAAGAATGCACTGCTACGTATGCTTTTTCACCCTCTTTCCACTCCTCATCAGCTCTTACCCTGACGAGAACTTTCAATCCACCATCGAGTTCGAGCTCCACTAGCTTGTAGGAGCCAAGGTACTGAATCCTCTTGATTGTTCCTTTCAGCTGTCCTTCTGTTCTGCTTAGCTGAGCATCCTCAGGTCTAAAGCCAACAGAGTCTGCACCGTCTATGCCTAACAGATTTGCTGGAAGAAGGTTGCTATGACCGATAAAATTGAAGACAAACAAGTTCTTGGGCTTCCTGTATATCTCAAAGGGAGATCCGCTCTGAACAATTTTCCCATAGTTAAGCAGCATTATTCTATCGGCAAGCGCCATAGCCTCTTCCTGGTCATGTGTGACATGTATTACTGTCATCTCGAGCTCCTTTTGAAGTTCTTTTAGGAAGCCTCTAACCTCAATTCTAACTCTCGCATCAAGGTTGCTCAGAGGCTCGTCCAATAGCAATATCCGTGGCTCCTTTACGAGAGCTCTTGCTATGGCTACTCTCTGTTGCTGTCCTCCGGAGAGCTGTGATGGGTATTTCTCGAGCTCGCTGGCTATTCCAAGTATCTGAGCTACTTGCCTTATTCTTTTATCTATATCTGCTTTACTAAGCTTCTTTATTCTGAGAGGCACAGCAATGTTTTCATACGCTGTTAGATGGGGATAAAGTGCATAGTTCTGAAAGACAAGTCCTATGTTTCTCATATATGGAGGAAGATATGTTATATCCTCCTCATCGAGAAGAACTTTACCAGCATCAGGATACTCAAGGCCAGCTATAATTCTAAGAGTTGTCGTCTTTCCTGAACCGCTTGGTCCCAGCACTACATTGTAGCTCTTGTCGGCAAATACGTAGTCCTCTATCATGAGCTCGAACTTACCATACTTCTTCCTAATTCCTTTCAATCCAAGGGCCATATATTCAGACACCTCCTGAACCCCAGATCTTCTGCAGATTGTTCCTTCCAAAATAAAGTAGGAAAAGCGGAGGTATCGAGCTTATCACTCCCGCTGCTGCAACACCGCCATAGCTCATTGATACTGGACTCATGAGAAGCCCAATGAAGATAGAGAACGTTTGGGCTCCAGATAAGGATAGGGGATGGGAAAGATCAAGAGGAGAGTAGGTAAATGCTAGGGGGAATATCAGGGCTCCCCATGAATAAAGAAAAGCATAGATAGCGGCAACGCTCAATCCGCTTCTACTCAATGGAAGGACCATTCTAGCAAAAGTCCTCAGGGGATTAAGACCGTCAACCTGGGCAGCCTCCTCAAGTTGCTTTGGAAACTTGAGATAATAGTTGTAGAGAATCCATGTGGTTACAGGAATTGTCATTATAGGATATGTTAGGATAAGAGCCCACCATGTGTTTATGATTCCTAAATACTTCAGTATTGAGAACAGAGGAATTATGTAAATTAGTGTTGGAGTGGCATTCAGATAAAGAATGTAAATGAGCAGATTTCTTCCCCCTGCTTTGTGCAGGGCCATAGAATATGCCAATGGAGCAGAAAATCCTAGTGTTATAATTGTATTTATTGATGATACTGCTAAGGTCGTTATAATATATGGAAGGCCTTCGGTGAACATCAGCCTGAAGTTCGACATTGATAGAGTTTTTGGAAAAATCGTTGGAGGAATGCTGATCAGTTCAATGGGAGTCTTCAGAGAGACAACAATTACCCAATACATTGGCACTAGAAAGAAAATTAGGTAGAGAGCCATTACTATCTTGTGAACCCAAAGCGGTAGGTCAAAAGATGGAAGGAAAGATGGAGCGGGGAACTTGACAAATTTTCTCGAACCAAGTGCCTTTATGTATAGCACAGCCAGCGCAGTTGAGAGTATGCTCATTAATACAATGATAGCAGCTGCATATCCTGGAACGCCAGAGTAGAACTGATCGAAAGCATAGTAAGCTAAGTTATCAAGAATGCGGGGACCTGCCTGAGAGGTTCCTATATAAATGGGATCGAATGTGAAGAGGCCTGTTATTGTCATCAAGACGAATGCTGCTATTATCTGTGGCACAATGAGGGGCAAGTCAATCATAAATAGCTTTTTGGCTCCGCTTACTCCATCAACGCTAGCAGCTGCTTCTATTTCCTTTGGAATTGATGCGAGGCCTGAGTAAATAATGAGAGTTGCCATTGGGAGGCTTCTCCAGACGTTTACTAGAACAACTGTCCAGATGGACGAAGCCAGGTTCTCCTTTGTAAAATAGTATGCAAGTCCAAAAAAAGGATTTATCATTAGATACCACATGCTCGCAGCAGTTACCGGGGGTATGAAGGCAGGCAGCATTATGAGGAAGAGCCATTTGTTCCCTACTCTTTTAAGAGCGACAGCAAGTGGAATAGCTAGAAGAACGTCCAGAACAGGAGTGCTTATCATGTACAATATGGTGTTGAACGTTATTCTAGTAAGATATGGATCTTTCTGGAACCACAAATAATTATCAAGTCCAGAGTAGTGAAGGTTCCCAAGAACGTCCTGAGTATATAAGCTTAAAATGAAATTGCTAACTATGGGATAGATTGTAAATATAAGAAGATAGGCTATGGCAGGTATAGAGAGTAAAAAAATGTATTTGTTTATCCTTCTCATATTAAAGCCCCTCAGGAAGATACTTTCATTAGCTTTACCCACTGCTCGGCAATATAGTTCATTGCATACTCAGCTGTTATCTTACCTCTGAAGTAATCGGCTACTGTATTTATGAATATTGGCCTCAGGTCGGTGAAGAAGTTCGTTATATAGTTAACGAGAGCCATTCTCTTTAGATCAGGAATGCTCATTTCCTTCAGCAAAGGTATGAAGTTAGCAACCCAAGCAGTTTGATTTACCTTGGCTGCTTCCTCCATTCCGGAGAACGTTGCTGGGAGGAATCCATATAGCTGTGCACCCTTCCTATATTCTTCTGGAGTCATCATGAAGGCGATGAATTGTGCTGCTAGGTCTGGATCCTTTGAGTTCGGATTGATTCCTATGAAGGTTGGAGCCTGACCTGTTGCCACGCTGGGGAGAGGAGCAATGCCTATGTTCCCTGCAACTTTCGACATGGAGGCGTTATTGTAAATTGGTATAAAGCTTGTCCATGCAGCTACCATAGCATAGTCTCCTGTCAAGAAGAGATCTCTGAGCTGATCGTATTCCATCGCCTGCTGGTCTATTGGTGGCTCAAACTGTATCAGAGCCTTATGAGTTTCTAGAGCCTTTATTCCTGCTGTGCAGTTTATTGTAGGTACTATAGTTCCGTTAACGCTCTTGAATAATGCCCAATATCCATGAACTGGAATCCCCTGCGATGAGACTGCTGGAACAGCTGTGCATGAATCATTTAGAGCATACGTAAAAAATATTGCTACATATCCATTGAAAATCGACTGCGTCAATCCATCTGGAAAGAGAAGAGCATATTTTGTAATTCCTTTTGACTGGATAAATTGAGCAGCTGTTATCAGCTTATCCCATGTATCCCACTTCGTTGGATCGAATGGAAAGCCATACTTGCTCTCGAACTCATTCTTCAATGTTTGATTTTGGAAGATGCTCTTCTGATAGACTAGGGCATAACCGAAAACCTGTTGGAACGGCACTCCGGAAATCTTCACTATTCCTCCTTGGCTATCCAAAAGATATGTTGGAAGCAGAGTTGATGGTGGTATGTCGCTTAAATTGAAGACACCCTTTGTGAAGTATGGTCTTACATCGAGGAGATACGGACCAATCGTTGATGCCTGAGAGGGGTAGTATATTATGAGATCTGGTGAGGGATTTTGATTTCTGAGAGAAGTGAGTGCTGTGGTTACTAGCTGAGCGTATGGCACAGGCTGAACCTGTACGGTTACTTTCGGATATTTGGCCATAAAGTCATTTGCAACCATCTGAATGAATGGCAAGAGAGTTGGATCGCCGGATGGAACCAGAATGCTCAGTGAACCGGAAAGCGAGGATGTGGTTGTTTGTGTTGTTGTTGGAGAAGTTGTTGTAGTAGTTGTTGTGGGAGCTCCGCCTCCTCTTGTGGCGAGATAGGCTCCAACAGCTACCACTGCCAGTATAACTACAACTATTCCAATTAGGGCTGCTGATGATATTCCCCTCTTTCGAGACATATTATTCACCTGATATAAATTTTTCATTATCAAAGTGGTATAAATGACTTTTTAGAGATCATGTGAGGTTACTATTTAATTTTTTTCTTTTAAAATGAAAAATCATGCTGTTGGAGAAATTCCCGTTGCTACCGCCTTTGTGAGCCTCGAAAACAGCCATGTAGTAAATAGCGTTATAGCTATAAGTATTGTGGTTAGGGCTGCTCCATCTCCGAAAAATCCCTCCGAGAACATCATAAACGCTACAACTATGGCTGTCTCGACCTGTACAGACAGGATAGCACTAGCACTGAGCTCCTTCACAGAGCTGTTGAAAACGAACACCCAGGAGCTGAGAAGACCTCTCATCAAAATAGGTAAGACTATCCCTCTTAGGGTTTTGAAGAGGCTGACGCCGTGTATTCTGGAAGCCTCTTCCAGCGATTCATCCAGCTGCATTATGTTGGACTCAAGCGTCCTCGTAGCATATGGAAGGAATCTAATAATAAATGCGATTAGCAACATAACCCAAGTTCCGTATATGAGAGGATAAATTTTCCCGCTGGCAACTATAAGCCCCACACCAATCACCAGTCCGGGAATACTGAACGGCAGAAATATGACGTAATCTGCTATTTTCGATGATATACCCTTTTCTCTAACGATCATATAGGCTACCAGGAAACCGAATAAGGAAGCAAAAGTAGCTGCAAGGACGCTTACTAAAAAAGTTACAGAGAGAGCATTGAGCACTCTGCCCATGCTGAGAACTCTTTGAAAATGATATAGGCCTATGTTCTCGAGTGTGATTGGCAGGCCTATAGTTTTTATAAATGAGCCAAATGCCACTGATCCTATTGGAAGATAGACGAGAAGTAGGAGAATAGAGATGAGCAATATTCCTATCTTGCCTCCTTTTTTCTTCTCTAATCTTCCGGCCTTACCTGAAATTGCTACATATTTTTTTCCTTTCAGCACGAGGTAGTTGATAGCGAGAAGTGAAATTCCTATGGCAGAGAGAATTAGAGAGAGGGCCTCAGCAAGTTCGTATTCAATAGGAGCTACAGTCATGAAGGAATAAATCATTGTTGTGAGCACTGGATAGCCCACTGGTATTCCAAGGACTGCTGGTGCTCCGAACTCAGAAATGGAATATGCAAAGGAAAGAATAAAGCCTGAAAGAATGTGCGGCCTGATTAGAGGGAGCACGATCTTCGTTGCTACCGATCTTGAGGGTATGCCATGTATCTTTGCTGCTTCTTCGAGCTCTGGGTTGAGGTTCTTGAGGCCTGTGTATATGCTTAGCAGAGCCAGAGGGTAGTTGTGCAGAGCAAATATTACTATTAAGCTGAATGGCCCATATGGATATATGGGACTCTGCATTCCAAAAAGCTTTTCAAAGAATCCATTCTTTGTCCATATAAGGACCCAACCTATTGCCATAGCAAAGGATGGCATTATATAGGGGCCAGTCAGGAGAGAGAGAAGGAGTTCTTCTCTTCGATAGCTTCTTCTGGCTAGAATCCAGGCCAAAGCCAAGCCCAAAAGTGTTGATAATGCTGCAGAAATACCACATACGAAAATTGAGTTCATCAGTGGTATTTTCAAGTAATATGGCTTTGAAAAAAGCGATTCGATCTTGTAACTTTCAGTCACACTGAGGTAAGCTACATCCCAAACTATGAATGCTATAGGGGGTAATACTAGGAAAAAAATTAATGTTATAAGAATTGCTTTTGTTGTTGCCGGAATCATTTTTCGAGGCACCGATTTATTCGTTCATCCTCCGAATATAGATGTCCAGTTATCTCTCAGTCCAGCAACGTATGGCTGAAGATCATTTATTGTGACATTGAACGTTTTCATTTGACTCAATGGAGGAAGGCCAGGAGGTGTTGGTCCATCGATTCTGCTAGAATATGTATAAGCATTTGCCAAAGATATAGCGGCCTGTTTCGACAAAAGATATCTTAGAAGAAGGGTGGCATCTGATAGATGCTTGGTACCATTGATTATTCCGATGGGGCTTGGTATAATAATAGCACCATCATTTGGAATAGTATAGTTCAGGTTCGTGTATGTCTTCAGATACATTGTCAGAGTAATTCCAACAGGCCTTTCTCCAGTGGCTACTGATCTGGCAACGTCGGGGACGTCTTGAACCACGAGCGGATTGTTCTGTTTAAGCTGCTGGAAGTATCCCCAACCATACTTTGAGACCAGAGCTAGAACAGAGTACTGCCACGATCCTGAAACCATTGGATTAGCGATAACTAACTTGTCCTTCCATTGCGGCTGGAGCAGCTCCTGCCAAGACCTGGGGGGATTGCTGACAAGGGCTGGATTATACACTATGACCATTACCAGAAGTCTTCCCATAACGTAGTAGCCATTCGGATCTTTGTAAATGTTGGGAATGTACTGCATTTCGGGAACTGAGGGAATTTTTGCTATTAGTCCATTGTCCTGAAGGGTCTTGAAGTCAAAGTATCCAGCAAGATAGACAACGTCTGCCTTAATGCTTCCTGCTTTTTGTTCGGCCAAGATTTTCGCAACTACGCTACCAGATCCAGCTCTGTAATAGTCTAGCTTGGAAAAGTTGGAGAAATAAGTGTTCCAGTCCTTGATCCATCCGTCCATGATTTCCTGTGGAATTGATGTATATAGCATCACGCTTCCTGTTAGATCTGTGGGAATCTCTATTGTTTCTCCTGTTGACATAGTCACATGAGCTAAAGCTGGTCCTCCACCAGCTTCTCTTTCATATAGATAATATCCTAAAACAGCTGCCACGATAACTACAGCAATGGCTATACCTAAGACTGCTTTGGATACCATGATCCCACTCCGAAAAATATTTTAAAAATTTTTTCAACAAGATTGCAAATAAATCTTTAGTTGAGTGGAAATGCCTGAGCTTTTTCTGGACGGGATCAGTAAGCAGTATGGAAAAGTAGTTGCTGTGAAAGATGTAACCCTGAAAGTAGAGGATGGGAAGATAGTGAGCTTGTTGGGTCCAAGCGGCTGCGGAAAGACGACAACCCTTAGAATCATTGCTGGGCTTACCTTGCCGGATAAGGGAAAAATTCTGCTTGGGGGAAGGGACATAACTTTCTTTCCACCAGAAAAAAGAGGCATGGGAATGGTATTTCAGAACTATGCAGTATGGCCCCACATGACTGTATTTGATAACGTAGCCTTTCCATTGAAAAGCAAGGGTTTAAGCAAGGGAGAGATAGCATCGAGAGTAAAGGAAGCTCTCGAGCTCGTTAGAATGTACGAGCTGAGAAACAGGTATCCTCACCAGCTTTCTGGTGGACAGCAGCAGAGGGTTGCTCTAGCAAGAGCGCTGGCAGTATATCCAGAGGTGCTATTGCTCGATGAGCCCCTGAGCAACCTTGATGCCAGGTTGAGAGAGGAAATGAGATTTGAGATAAGGGAGCTACAGAGGAGGCTTAAGCTTACTGCTGTATATGTAACGCATGACCAGCTTGAGGCATTCACAATTTCTGATAAAATAGCTGTAATGAACGAGGGGAAGATTCTTCAGATTTCTGAGCCCAGGGAGCTCTACAATAACCCAGCAAACGATTTCGTAGCCACATTTCTCGGTAAGCTGAATGCGATGAGAGGAGAGGTCACATCGGTTCTCGAGAACTGCTTCGCTCTGATAAGAACACCTATAGGAATTCTGAGGGCAAGAATGACTAAGTGTGGAGAGGGCTTGAAGGGATCGAGAGTTTTAGTTGGGATAAGACCGCTCAGTTTGAAGATAGTCAAGAGAGAAGTCAACAAGGATGAGTGGAATTATGTTAGAGGAACTGTTGTTTCTTCAGTGTTCCTCGGAGATCTGTTCGAATACAAGGTCAAGGTTTCCGAGGAAGCTGTTCTTATAGTACAGTCCACAGAGGAAGCGAATGAGGGGGAAGAAATAGGACTTCTTCTTGATCCTGAAAGGCTTCTTGTTGTACCAATATACTCGGAGATTGCATAGATTTTCCATAGAAAAGTTATGGGCTCTAACACGCAAATAAAGTTTATCTTGGACCTTGCAGTAATTTGCAAGAGAAAACAACTCTATAACAAACAGACTGAATATATTCATGAAACATTTTAGCGATTATTTTAAAAACTTAAGGTGTAGCATTTAATTTGTTATGATGACAAAATGATATGAAGATTTCGGTTTTGCCGGCAAAGCAATAGCAGAATTTCCATAGGTGCCAGAACGCATGTTACCTCCAGTGATACCTCAGTTCATTGAGGTTGATGATATCGTAAAGTTCAGCATGTTCTTGACATATATCAAATATGGGCTTTATTTTATTTGGATAGTTCCACTTTATAGAGGAATAGTAACATTCAAGTCATGGAAAACCCATTATCAGAGCCTTGTGAAGATTCCCGCGAGAACTGAGGCTATACCCATTCTTCGCTATCCAACTGTAGCTGTTGTTATACCAGCTAGAAATGCATCCAAGTTCATAAGAAGCTCGATCCTTTCCGTTCTCAACCAAAGTGTTTTACCTAGAACTATATATGTTCTGAATGATGCATCCAAGGACAATACCTTAGAAGTTGTTCAAAATTTAATAGGAGAGCTATCGGGAGAGCTTATTGAAGTGAGAGCTGAAAAAGGGAGAACGCTTCTGAAGTATCGCGTTCACCTGAGAACAGGGAAGGAAATATATATAGCTATCATGTCATTCGCCTCCCATTCGGGAAAGCCAAAAATGATAAATTCTGTGCTAGGAGAAGTAGCAAAGGAACATGACTACATGCTAGTGTTAGATTCTGATACTATAGTGGAGAAAAAATATATTGAAAAATTAATGCATTTCATGAATAAGGACGAGAGTGTTGTTGGGGCAAATGGCACGGTACTACTATGGAAACCGGAGGGAAGCGGAAAAGCATCATGGTTCTTCGCAAGAGCCTTTAGGAATATCGCCTCCCTCTATTATCTTCTCACAGTAAGATTCTCGGAAAGTGTTTTTAAGAGTGTTAACAGCCTAAATGGTAGCTGTGCTCTATATAAAGTAAAACCACTTATAGAAGTTGGAGGAATACCAGAGGATACTTATGTAGAGGATACTTCAATAAGTTGGGAGCTTCAGCTTAGAGGATATAATGTTCTATACATACCTGGAGCTTATTCCTACACGGTTGATCCATCCTCTCCAAGAAGATTTTTCTCTAAGGTCTTCAGAATAACCTTGGGTATACAGAAGCTTTTCATTACAAGAGCAAAGAAGCTTGTTAGGAAAAGGAGGAGAAATCTTGTACTTACTTCTCTCTATACAAGCCTAGGCAGTCTTCCTTTCATTTTTGTCATTGCCAACACCATAATTTCAGCTATTCTTGCAGAGTTTGGAATCTATGGTGGCGGTCTATCTCAGTATATTTTCGGATCTCTCCAGTTCACTCCCATATCAATCGTACTAGCATTCATCTATAAGTACCCTCTCAGCTACTTGCTACTGAGCTATCTGATAGGCATACTTGAATCCTTTGCGATCTATAAGTTCCTAGAAAGGCTGTACAGAGAGGAGCCAAGCATAAGAGTATCCTTGAAGTCAGCAGGAAAAACAATAGTACTCGTGCCTCTAATACTGTGGGTGCAGGCATTCATAGCTCTAATTTCTCTCCCAATCTCAATATATCATGTCATTGCGAATAAGAAAATCAGCAGGTGGTAGACCCTTGATTGGCAGAAATTTGAGATATGCTGCCATATTAGTAACTATACTGGTGATTTTCCTCTCAATTGCAACTTTTACGGAGGTTTTCAGCGAAAAAGAACCAATAAGGTACGTGGGCCCCACTAAGTTCTATGCAAATTATTCATCTGCCTGCATTTTCCGTGTTGATGATTTTGTAGCGGATCCTTCAGAAATTTATAATATAACCTTTCATATTGGTTCTAAGAATATTACGCTTCACAACTACCAGATGGATCTGATAAATTACTTGCTCACATCACATCCAGAAGCTAGGCTAGTATTTGGTGTAATAACTGGTGATCTTTCTGGCGAAAACAACAGTGAGCTGTGGTCCCTCTATTCTGTGCTGGTTAAGGAATATGGGTGGGAAGCTGCCTCTCATACACGATATCACTTATTGCCTCCAAGGAGCACGAATGATATCCTCGGTTCGATAAGAGATATAGAGGGGAACATAACTGGCTATAAGGTTCTCACATATATCCCTCCATATGGAAAAACCGATAAGAAAGAGCTGGGGCTTCTCAAAGAAGCTGGAGTAAAAATAATCATGAGCGATAAGCCTTTCCAGTTCAGAGAGCCAGCAGAATGGAGTAACCTTCATATAACGCTAAAAATCTCTCCTTCAATTCCTTGGGTAGAGCCGCTGAAAATATTGCACTCCATTGAAAACAGAATTGGAGGAATAATGGTTATATATACACATGCAACCAGCTTCGACTGGAAGAACAGCAGACAATTGGAAGATGCTTTTAATACAGCTCTCTCTGTAGTTGAGGATGGAAGAACTTGGATAACGGTACCTTCAGAGCTCTACAAGTACTACGTTGAAAGAAATAATGTTCAGGTCTACTTGATAAATGGAAACCAATTCAAAATAGAGCTCAGAAAGGCCATCGATTTTCAGCCCATTCCCATAACCTTCAAATTCATTGTAGATAGAGAAGTTAAAGCTGTTTATTTCAACAACTCAGCTATACCTGAACTTGATTCCTTCGGATATATACCAAAAGTAGGATATAAGCAAATTGGAAACACGCTATTAGTATCTGTTTTACCCAATGGAACCCTGGAAGTTCTTTTCAGCGGGGGCAGCTAATGCAACAGGATTTCTACTTTGATTATTGCATAGTTGGCCTTGGAAACATAGGAATTCTGATTTCATATTTTCTCAGAGAAAGGAAATATGCTGTTATTTCGAGGAGAAGCAAAGGAACTCACATGAAGGTTGTTCTCAAGAGGGGGGGAGAAAAAATATGGTCCGAAAATGTCAATACTTTTCCACCAGATTCTAAAATAAAATGCGACATCCTTATACTCTCCCTCAAGGCTTATGACATACCATGGGCTTTGTCCTATTTGAAAGATAAGGGAAAAAGGGTTGCGATATTTTCCAATGGCCTTGGATTGTTGGAGATGGCATCCACAAGTTTTGGTATCAACAATTCTGTGGCTACTTCCATCACCTATGGACTAACAAGCTGCGGCGAGAACTGTAGCGAAATTAGGGGAGATGGTGAAATCAGAATAGGGGGAATGGGTTCATCTGAAGCCCTGAAAATGGCAGAGCAGATAGCAGAAGAAATAAGAAGGGGCGGAGGCAAAGCGCATGCTGAGATGAACATCTTACCACATCTATGGCTCAAGGGAATTGTGAACTCCGCAATAAACCCAGTCACAGCCATTCTAAGAAAACCCAATGGATTTGTTGTAGAGAATGAATATGCTCAAGAAATAGTAGAAAAGGTTGCAGAGGAGGGAAAGGAAATTGCTGAAAAGCTTGGAATAAGCCTTGAAAGAGATCCTCTGGAAGCAATAATCGATGTAGCTTCAAGGACCAAATCCAATTACAGCAGCATGCTTCAGGACATTTTGAATGGAAGAAGGACCGAAATAGATTTCATAAATGGATATATAGTAAGGGAAGGTATACGATTGGGCATCAAAGTGGATGTCAATCTTTCTCTATATCTCCTCGTTAAGGCTCTTGAAAATAGAATGGGAAGTGGATAAAAATGCACGGCTGTGTTTTAAGTTTTTAATAAGAAAAATCTAAATAATAGATATAATACTTTACATGACATTTATTTTTGAGATGTTTTCTATCGAATTCGGAGGAGCACAGAAATGAGCGAAAGAATGACAGTGAGGAAATTTTTGAAGAAGAAAGAACTCAAGGAGAAAATAGTCATGATAACAGCCTACGATGCACCATTTGCTAGAGCAGCAGACGAAGCAGGTGTGGACTCGATACTTGTAGGAGATTCGATGGCAATGGTTGTTCTTGGTATGGAGAACACGCTAGGTATTACGCTAGAAGAGATGATTGAGCACACAAGAGCAGTTTCTCGTGTCAGGCCCAGAGCATTAATAGTCGGAGATATGCCCTTCATGAGCTATGAGACTGGACCTGCTAGGGCTATGGAAAGTGCATCGCTTTTTGTGAAGGCTGGAGCTGATGCCGTTAAGCTTGAGGGGGGCGAGGAAGTTTCTGAGCAAATAAGGGCTTTGGTTAAAGCCGGCATCCCAGTCATGGCTCACATAGGCCTCACTCCTCAGCGCTTTCTCAAGTTAGGAGGATATAGGATTATAGGGAAAAGAAGCGAGGAGGAGGAGCAACTTTATAGGGATGCTGAAGCTATTCAGGAGGCAGGTGCCTTTTCTGTTGTGCTCGAGTACGTAGTTTCTGAGATAGCGAGGAAAATTACAGAAAAGCTAAGTATTCCAACTATTTGCATCGGTGCTGGTCCCTACTGCGACGGCCAGGTTCTTGTGCTACACGATGTTCTGGGTCTATCTCTACATTCCCCACCATTCGCTAAGAGATATGCTGATCTATATTCAATAGCCCGCGATGCTATCTCTAAGTATGCGAGAGAAGTAAGAAATGGAGAATTCCCGTCACAGGAATTTTACAAATAAATTGGGGGAAAGATGTGCAATGAAGAGTTTTATAGACGAGCTCTATGACTACTTGATAAAAATTGCGGAAGGGCAGAGAATTGAAAAGGCTGTAATAGGAGCGGGCTATACTTTTGTTGAGCTCAACGATGGAGGCGCAGGGGTTTCTTACAGCAATAGAGATGGGGGTATTAAAGAGGGTTTGCCGGGAAACTTGGAAGGCATGCGAGTTGAGGATGCTATCTCCTATTTGCTTTCAGGAAGAGGTCTGGATGTTAGTTTTGGTTTAGCATCGGCCAATGCTCTGGTAAACCGGATAAGAAAAGAGATGATTGAGAGAGACGCTCTTGTAGAGGAAGAGCTCAGTCCCAATGATGTAGTAGTTCTGATAGGTTATTTTCCGTCATACATAAGGAGGCTAAAAGGAAAAGTGAAGGAAATATATGTGCTCGAAATAATGGAAGTTGCTTCCAGAGAAGCTGAAGTTTATCCGTGGTGGGCCTATTCAAGGCTGTTCCCAAAAGCAACAAGGCTATTCATAACGGGTACCACAATCTCGAACCACACAATAAACTACATCCTTCCTTCCTCTATGAATGTAGAGCACAAAGTTCTACTAGGTCCATCAACTCCCATGATAGAATGGCCATTTGCTAAATATGGAGTTGAGGGGCTGTGTGGAAGCATAGTAACGGATAACAAGCTTTGCTTCAAAATAGCATCGCAGGGAGGTGGTGCTAGGGAGATGTTTGATAGGGGATGCCTGAAGAAAGTTTATCTTCCAATAAGGAAGAGCCAGTCCAATCCCACTTAAGCATTTTCGGGAATTGAAATGTTTCAAAGGTATTTGGAATCTTTTTCTCCTAGTTTATCGACCTCGCTTATAAGTTCTTCGAAAATTGCAGCTAGCTCCGGTCTGTACTTCTTTCTCTGAACGAGAAAGCTCTTTATTAGAGGAATATATTCTAGTGCGGAAGGAAGAACAGGACCATAGCTCTTCACTATTTCATTGAAAGCCTCCAATGCTAGCTCTCTATCACGCTCTCTATGGTATATTGAAATCATTGAGGTAGAAGCCAAATCAACCAAATCCCTTACTATGCCTTGACTATCTATTATGATGCCTGCTTCCTCGAAATCCAAACCATATATTTTTCCTTTATTAAGAATGAAGTTCCTCGGGTTGCAGTCTCCTTTCTCGATGCCTATTGAGTGTAGCCTTCTCAACCATCCTACAACCAAATGTACAGCACTGAAAAACTCCTTGATGCTAAGATCAGAGAACGGAGTTCCTTCGATGTATTCGAGAAATATCTCCTTTTTCTCAATTCTCGTAGATATGACCTTGGGAACTTCGATTCTGTCGCGCAGAAAGTTGAGGATGATCAATTCTCTGAAAAGGCTTTTCTCGTTATTGAAGATCTTTCTCACAACTGGCTTGTCTTCAGTCTCGAGAAATACAAGATTTTTTCTACTGAACAGCCTCATTAACTTGCCCCCTGAAGAAAATCTGCATGGAAGAGAATTAAGCAATTTGTATTTTTTAATTTTTCAATTCACTTGGGAAAATGCATGAAATCAAGGTGAGCAGGCAACGCAACGATTAATAATTTTTTAAAATTATCTATTGATATGAAAGAGGGCTTTTTAGTAAATATTCAATCCCTTTGAGCTGTTTATGGTATTCCTTGTTTGTTCAAATCAATCCCCTTTTTTAAATAAAATACTTAAAACTTAAAAAAGGAAACTAAAAAATCCAATGCCTTAAAGAGGATTTAAAAAATGATGGGAAAGAAAATTACATCAGAGAGAGTGTTTTTCAAGTTTGACCCAGATATTTCTCCAATTGCTAAAGTCCATCCCAACGAAAGCATTATTATAGAGACGAGAGACTGCTTCTCCAATCAAATTAAGGACGAATCGCAGCAAATATCTTCTATAGATTTTTCCCAAGTAAATCCAGCCACAGGACCTATTTTCATCGAAGGTGCGAAAAAAGGAGACGCGCTGGCTGTTCATGTCAGGAAGATAAAAACAAGCGACTCAGGTCTCGTGGTCGCTATACCTGGAGAGGGTTTTCTTGGGGAAGATGTTAAGGAATCGAGGAACAGAAAGTGCAGGGTTCTGGGAAATTGGGTGGAGATCAGTGGAGTTAAAGTCCCGTATAGACCAATGATAGGAGTAATAGGTGTAGCTTCAAGCGAGAGAAACCCAACAGGAGTTCCGGGAAGGAATGGTGGAAATCTCGATACAAGGCAAATAACGGAGGGTGCTACAGTCTACCTTCCAGTAGAATTTGAAGGTGCTTTATTTGGAATAGGAGATCTCCATGCTGCTATGGGAGATGGAGAAATATGTGTTTCTGGATGCGAGGTCAGGGGAGAGGTGGAGCTTGAGTTCGGCATAATCGAAAATCTTGCTCCACCATGGCCCATAGTAGAGTACGGCGATTCTTTGTATATAGTAGTTTCAGCTGGATCCGTCGAGGATTCTCTAAAAGAAGCGTCAAGAATAGTGGTATCTGCTCTATCAAATGCTTTCTCAATTGACTGGATTGATGCATACCTTCTTTCAAGTTTGGTTGTGGACATGCAGATAAGCCAGCTAGTTGATCCGAAGAAAACAGTGAGAGCTCGAATTCCCACTTCTGTTATCAGTGCTAGACTTCTTCTTGAAGCGCTTAGGAGGCGGTAAAAATGGAGGGCGTAAAGGAAAAAGAACAGCTGAAAAGAGTTCTGAAGATGAGAGATCTAATAGCTTTCGCTATAATGACCATGGTTCCCATTGCCCCGATGGGAATTTATGGTGTGGTCGCTGTATTGAGCAATGGACAGGTTCCTCTTACATATGCAATAGGAGCAATTGCAATGTTCTTCACAGCATGGGGATATGGACAATTTGCCCTGAGATTCCCTGAAGCTGGCTCGGTCTATGCGTATGTGCGTGAAACGCTTGGACACAATGTTGGATTTATAGCAGGCTGGGTTATATTGCTTGATTATATTCTGATTCCGGCGCTAGTTATACTCGTTTCAGCACTTTGGCTGGAAGCTCTAACAGGGATCAGCTTGATTGTTTGGGCAACAATTTTCATAGCAGCAGCAACAATCCTCAACGTACTTGGTGTAGAGCTAACAGCGAGAGCTTCGATGGCTCTCTTTTTATTCGAGGACTTTGTGCTAGTAGCTTTCGTTGCTGCTGCTCTATATAGGGTAGCTACTGATCCTTCCCTTAGCTTCAATTTGCTGCCATTTTACAATCCGGCAGAGTTCTCGTGGGGAGCCGTGCTCTCGGGAACTTCGGTTGCTGTGCTAAGTTTCTTGGGATTTGATATAATGACAACATTGGCCGAGGAGACCATAGAAGCAAGAAAAGTAGTTAGCAGGGCTGTTATCCTAGTAATTCCCATAATTGCTTCCATGTTCATTCTCCAAACATATTTGGCTGCTTTAATTCATCCTGGATACTCCTTTGAGTCTCCCGACGTTGCTTTTTACTACATAGCTGAAGAGGCAGGAGGTAGGGGTCTTCAGCTTCTAACCCTCTTGGGAACAGTTCTGGCTTGGGGAGTTGGAGATACTCTGGCAGCTCAAGCAGGAATATCTAGAGTGCTGTTCTCTATGGGAAGACAAGGACATCTTCCAAAGATATTTTCAAAGGTCCATCCGAAGTACAAGACACCCTACTTCTCAACAATATTCGTGGCATTAATTACAGCCCCTCTAGTCTATTTGCTCACATTGAAGGATCTTTCTTCTGTTGTAAACTTTGGAGCGCTAACTGCGTTCGCAATAATGCACATTGCTCTTGCATATAGATTCATTAAGCTTGAGAAAAGAACAGTGCTCGCAGTAATGCCATTCATAGGATTTGTGATCACGGCAGCCATTTGGTATGGCTTAGATGTTTATGCGAAGGAGCTTGGTATTGTTTGGCTCATCCTTGGAATAGCTTACCTGGCATATATCACAAGGGGGTTCAAAGTTAGAACAGTAATTCCTGTTGAGTAATTTTCTGCCATTTTTGAAAATGGCAATAAAGACCAAAGCTTTTTTCTTTGTGTTGGAACTTTCTCATTTACTGTTGGGTGGTTATTATGAAAAAGGGCACAGTTTCAATTCATGGGCATGAGTACTATGATGAAGGATATGGTATCAGGATGCCTCCTGTGTATTTGACGTCGCTTTTCGAGCAGCCAAACAGGAAGACGGGAGAAACAAAAATAATAGATGGGGTAAGGGAGCTCAAGTATTCGAGAGAAGAAAATCCTACTACGAGGTCTCTGGAAAAAGCCATTGCCAAACTGGAAGAAGGAGAAGATGCTTTGGCCTTCAACAGTGGAATGGGGGCTATATCAAGCGTACTCCTTTCTAGGCTGAGTTCTGAATCAAAAGTTGTAATACCAATGGAGGCTTATTCAGGTACGATTGCATTGTTGGTCAATCTCTCAAAAAAAATTGGATTCAAGCTTGAAAAGGTTTGGCCTTCAACAGAAAAGATCATTGAAGCTATTGAGAAAGATGCAGATTTAGCGATAGTGGAGACGATAACTAATCCAACTCTGAGAGTTGTGGATATTGGCGAGATAGCCAAGGTAAGTGCCGAGAAAGGAACTTTCTTGATTGTCGACAACACTTTTGCTTCTCCCATATTGTATACTCCATTATTGCATGGAGCTTCCTTAGTTATAGAGAGCACAACTAAGTATATCAGCGGTCACAACGATGTTGTGGGTGGAGTAATTGCTGGTAAAAGGGAAGATGTTTTATTTCTATGGGAGTGGAGAAAGCTCCTTGGTACAATAATGCAGCCATTCGAGGCTTTTCTGGTTCTCAGGGGCATGAAAAGTTTTGCAGTTAGGATGGAGGCACACTCCAGGAATGCTCTCGCGGTTGCTGAGTTCCTATCGGAACATCCAAGAGTCTCTGAGGTTTACTATCCTGGATTAGAGAGCAATCCTTATAGAGAAATTGCCTCTAGACTGTTTAGGAAAAAAATGTATGGGGGAGTTGTTTCCTTCAAAGTTAAAGGAGGAAGAGATTTTGCTCTCTCTGTGCTGAGAAAGCTGAAAATAATAATTCCCTCTCCTAGCTTTGGAGGACCTGAAAGTCTGTTAACCTATCCCATAATTTCCGCTTCAAAATATATCCAGGAGGAGGATCGGAGGGCGTTGGGAATAACGGAGGATTTGCTTAGACTCTCAGTTGGACTGGAAGATGTAGATGATATTATCGAGGACCTTGATCAAGCTCTCTCATGATAAATAAGGATTAAGTATTTACCCAATGCCTAGCTCTTTTTTCCAAAGGTAGCCAGCAGATCCCTCGAAAGTTGCTTAAGCGCAGCATACACAGTAGTTTTCCTCAATAAATCGGGATTTCCATAGGCATTCTCTATTCTATCATCTCTCTCTATCCTGAAGATCTTTCCAATGTTTTCCTTCTGATATGCATCCAGAATCTCAGAATAAAGTTTTGGAGAACCAGCACCCTCATTCAGAATTAAGGCTATGGGCAAAATCCCTATTTCCGAGAACATTCGTATAAGGTTGATTGTCGGATGTATCGAGAGCTTGCTCGATGAAGATATCACGAGGGGGTAAAGCTTTTCTTTCATGAATCTCAGCACATTCAAAGTGATATCGGAGAGACCTGGGGGCATATCTATGACTAAGAAGTCCAACTTCCCCCAAATGGTTATGGAGAGTATTTCCTTAAATGCCTCATTGAGCTCTTTTCCCCTTAAGGGAGTTGGATTATTCTTTGTGAAAAAGGCAAGTGTCATTAGCTTTATGCCTTCTACTTCCACAGGCAAAATTCCCTTATCTTCTCTGGGCATAGCCACATTCAAGTCTAATCCAAGTACCAAATGCGTGCTTGGATTAGTGAAGTCGAGATCAAGCAGTCCAACTGATGCTCCTGAATCAGCAAGAGAAAGGGCTAACAGAGAAGAGATTGTTGTCTTTCCTACTCCTCCCTTGTAGCTAACGGCTGGGAGTATAACGGAGATCTCTTTCAGTCTGATGGGGATTGTGTTATCTCTGGGATCTTCATTCCTCATCATAGCTGATCTCCTCTATGTATATCCCTCTTCCTTTCAGCACTTCATAATCTCTTGATCCGCATCTAGGACATTTGATGAATGAATGAATTGCTTCAGGTATGAAGTGGATCATCTCTGATGCCTCAGCCCCAAGCTCTTCTGGGAGAAGCTTCCAAGAATATCCACATGCTCTGCACTTCAGCTCTACCTCAATTGTCCTATATTCGATCTTTGCTACCTTAACATTATATTGATTCAGAAGCTCCCTCAATGCGAAGTCCAAAATATCTAAGTCAATGGATTGGAGAATGCCTACGCCTATGACTATTTTATTGAAAGCTCTGCCCCCGTGCTTTTCTGATAGATATGTAGCTATCGATTCCGCCAATGCCCATTCGTGAACCAATCTGGAGCACCACGCATTTTCTCTTTTTTTAAGAAAAAAAGAGTTCCGCTTATCTGTACTTGAGGAGAATCAGCGTCGGCAAAATCTATGGAGAGAAGCCCAAGAAGTATTGAAGTATTGAGCTCTGCAGGGGAGAGAGCAATATTGATAAGAGAAAGAAGAGCAGAATTAATAGACCCATAGCATCAGTTCCTATCCTTTCACTTTCAGCTGCCCCCTCGGCATATGTGTATATAATTTTAAAGGCATATCCAGTGGACAGCACGATGGCTGTGAAGTATACTATAGCTAATATGTTCCATGGAGTCCCTGCTGAAAATGTGCCCAAGAATATGTAGAGTTCACTCCAGAAGCTCAGGAATGGTGGTAGACCAAGAAGGGCTAGAGCGCTTCCTATCACTACGAATTTATAGCTACCTCCAAGTCTTGAGAGGCTGTTGACTTCGCTTGTTTTGAGCCTGCTCAGGAGTGCAAAGGATATCAGAAGCAGTGAGGCCTTGGGAATTTCATGTGCGATCATCTGCAGAATAGAGTAGCTCCTGGCTAAAGTAGTTCCTGCAGATAGACCTAGAACTATGTATCCTATCTGAGAGAGAGTGCTGTAGGAAAGAAGTTTTCTCAGGTCACCCTGCACTATAGAGGAGAGAGAGCCAACGAGGGATCCTATTAGGGCTAAGGAGGATATAACAAGAGCTGTCGCAGGACTCATAGAAGCTATGGTTCCAACAATGTAGGATGTCGCTGGCAAGATTGAGGATACCTCAACTGCGAGGAGAAGGGGGTGCATGCCAACGTACACGCTTGGAAGCCACACATACATTGGAAAGAGAGCAATTTCAGCTCCAAAGCCTATAGCCATGAGAGCTTTGGAGAGAGAAGCTGCGCCGAGGAGAAGTTCTGGAAAAGCAAGAGATCCTGTCTCTGAAATAGCTAAAATTAGGCCAAACAGTCCTACTATCGAGCTGGGTAAACAGATAATAGCATATTTTAATGCAGCCTCATAGCCATCATTGCTCCTATAAAGTGCGAGGCTTCCTATCATGACCATTGCTATTATTTCCCAGTAGATGAATAATCTGAGGGCACTGTCTGTTATCAAAAGGAGTATGGATGTGCCAACGAAGTAAACTCCTAGCATTGAAAACATTGCCCTTCTCTCTACCCTATATAGCTCTGCTATGAGAAGCGATACTATTAGTGTCAGTACTCCCATTGAACCAATTAGACCAGCCACGCCTCTAGCATTGAAGCATAGATATGCCATAGCTATTCCTGTAGCTATGGACAGCACATTTACGATTAGGTCCTTCAAGTACCTTGCTATGACGTGTATTGAATATGAGAGAATAGTATAAGCAAGTAGTAGCACGGCAATCTGAGACTCCAAATTCATGGAGCAAACACCACCAGAGCAATTATTATGAGAACCACTATTGCTATCATTCCTCTCAGCCCCTGAGAAGCTTTCCCACTGTTCAGTTTGGAAGCTGCCATTGATATGTATCGGTAAAAAACCTCTCCGATCCTATTATATGCAATATCAATTCCAAATGAGGACTCAATGCTCTTTCTCATGATGTTGCTTATGCTCACATTTGTCCTAGGTATGAAGAATGCGCAGAGTATTCCAAGCAGAACTCCAAGGAATGGAAGTGTCTCTATCTCTAGCTTGAGGCCGCTTCCTCCTAAATACCTAGAGATGATTATAGTTGGGACAATTGCTATTAGAGTCATCGCGAGAAGGAATAAATTCACGCCTGTCATCAGAGGTGTTCTCTCTTTATCATGAGCTCCTTCATTGCTAGTTCTTCCGAGAAAGGACAAAACGAATGGCCTCATTATGAAAATGGCCATCAGGAAGGACATAGTTCCAGCTATCAGATAATATTCCAGAAGGGAAAAGTGGGGAATCATCCCGACAAACAGCTCTTCCTTCACAATTCCAGCAGATAGAGGAGGAAGACCTGCAGCGCTTAGAGCCCCTATTAAGAATCCAGCTGTCTCAATTTTGAATCCCTTTCCCCAAAGTCCCTTCAGCCTCGAGATATCCCTTGTGTGGAGGGAGTGCTCTACTCTTCCACTCACAAGGAATAAAAGTGCCTTGAAGAGAGCATGATTGAAGAGGTATAGTAGGGCAACGTAGAACTCCCCAAGACATATTGCTATGAACATGAGTGAGAGGGAACTAAGTGTGCTGAAGGCCAGGACTCTCTTTATATCCATTGAAACCAAGCCAGCTAGCGAAGAGAGGTAAAGAGTAATTATAGATACTGCTAGAAGAAAAGCAACAGCTGCTTGATTTCCAAGGAAAATTGGATAGAATCTTAGCATGAGATATACTCCAGCTTTAACCATTGTGGCAGCATGGAGCAGTGCGCTTACTGTGGTGGGCCCTTCCATAGCATCGGGAAGCCATGTGTGCAGCGGAAATTGAGCGGACTTCCCCATTGCCGCGAGAACCAGGAGTGGTAAAAAGGGAATAAGTTTCAATGAAAGCTGCTGAGAGGACAGAATCGCTGGAATGCTGGATTCTCCGTAATATAGAGCAATAGAGGCAAATGCCATTAAACCAACGTCTCCAATTCTGGTCATGATCAGGGCCTTCATTCCAGCCCTCCTGGCTTCTTTCCTTTCCCACCAATACGCTATTAAAAGCGCACTGCACACTCCAACAAGCTCCCAATTGAGGAGTAGATATATTATGTCGGAGGCTAGAACTAAGTTCAGCATTGCTCCAACGAAGAGAGAAATCAGAGAATAATACCTTGTAAAGTCCTTAGCATTCTTCATATAGTCAACACTGTAGATAGCGACTGCACTTCCAATGAGGCTCACAACAAGGGAGAAGAAGGCGGATAGCCTATCTAGATATAGCGATATATGTGGAAGAAATTGTATCTCTATTGGAAGATATGGCAGAGATATTAAATACATTGATATTGCTAGAGAAAGAATTGCTGAGGCAATTGCAAGCAGCTCAGCAATTGCTCTCCTTCTGAAAAGAAGGATAAGAGCAGAGGCTACAAAGCTGTTGAGGGAGAGGATTGCGAGAAGATTTGTTGTGGTTTCCACTTTTTCATCACCCCGAGTGCTCTCTCAGTTCATCGAAATCCTCAACCTTCCTGCTCTTAGAAAGGGATATGAGAAAGGATATGAGAACAGCTTCCGAAATTCCAGAAATGCTTGCTATTAGAACTATGGCAAATGAAGATGGACATATGGAGGAAATAAGATAAACTGCTCCAATTGATGCTGAAAAGATTCCCAATATGAACCTAAAGAGGCTTCTATAGGTTAGAATAGCAGCTATGCCCGCACTTATGAGGAGAGAAGATAAAATTGCTGTCAATACTGGTATCATTTTCTAGCACCTCCAAGCAAAATTATGATTATTCCTATGGCTATCACTAGAGCAGTAGCAAGGGAAGTTATGTCTAGATAGCTTATCGGGAGAGTGGGGGAAAGAATGCATGAACCCCCTCTAGGACCCGCTATTTTAATTGCTGTTGAAAAGAGAACAGAAACTAGGGCAGGTATAACTATCAGCTTCAATAGCTTGCCCGATGAGGCTATTACTGCTTCTTTTTTGCTGAGAAGAATGGTTGAGACATATGTGAGAGCAGTTAGTCCGCCGCTGTAAATGAGAACGACTGCTAATCCTGCCTTAGGATCCACTTCAGCAGCTATGGAGAGACCTATGAGCAGAGAGCCAAAAAGGATAGATACTATGCTGAGAGACCACTTCTCTGTAATCAATGAAAATATGATGACAGCGCTCCCTAGTATGGCCAGGGCTGAAGCGATAATGTCCATCTTTCCCACCACTCATTTTATTATGATTATTGGATCCACATTCTTCCTCATCTCTATGGCATTCTGCCTGCACACCTGGGCGCATAGACCACAATAGATGCACTTTGAATAATCGAAGCTTGGATTCTTGATTTCAACCTGTCTATTGCCAAGCATTCTCTTTCCTCCAGGTATCATGGTTATTGCCTGAGCTGGACAGGATAATGCGCAGAGAGAACAACCAATGCACTTATCTGCTATCAGGACTGGTATGCCTCTTGAAACTTCTGTGAATGCTCTTTCAGTATCTTCTGATGGAAAAGTCTCCGGTCTTGAAAAAAAGCTCTCTATAGCTTCAAACACTGTCTTCACGCTTTTTTTCGCTACCATAATCCCATCCTCCAGCTTGTTATTATTAGCGCCTGTATCACGAGCATTGATGCTAATGGAAGAGCAAGCCTCATGGGAAGGAGCATGCTCCTCACTCTCACAGCTACTCCCTCAATGAATGCTAGAAGTATAATTAGTGCGATAGACTTGAGAAGGAAGTATATTGGCCAAAGAATTGGTAAGCTTGAAACAAGGGGACCATAGCCTCCGCCAAGGAATAGGGACACTATAAGAAAAATGCTGAGGGTAAAGTCCATGTCGCCAGAGAGTCTTATGTAAGCCAGAGTCCTGCCTGAAAGCTCACTCATCCAACCTGCTGCAATTTCCTGCTTGGCGTGAGGCAAATCGAATGGAGGCTTCTCTAGCTTTGCAAGCAAGGAGATAACTGCTACAGCAAAACCTATAGGCTGATAAACAATGATAGGAACATTCTGTACCTGGTACTGAACGATCTCACTAATCGTAGCTGATCCTACCTGCAAAAATATGATTGCAAAGCAAGACAAGAAGATCAGCTCATAGAGAGAGTACTGCACTATTAACCTGCTTGTACCCACTAGTGTGAAGGGAGTCTTTATGGACATTCCCGCCATGAGATAGGAAAAAGATGTCAAGGCAAATATAACTAATATGACCAACAGATCTCCGTTGAAGCTGAGAATAGAGCTCTTGGAAAAAAATGGTATGTGGAGAAAACCGTAGGTGAGAAGTGTAACTCCCACGAGTGGAGAGAGCCTGTACAGGAGTATATCTGTTCCCTCTGAAATTATCTCCCTCTTTCCCAATAGCTTCAGGAAATCAGCTACAGGCTGCAGGATGCCTCCAGGTCCAGTGAAGTACGGTCCAATTCTTTTCTGAACCCTAGCTATGGCTTTTCTCTCTACCCATTCAAAGAAAAAGCAGAGAAAGAGAAATACTATTCCTGCCCCAAGAGCTAGAATTGGTACTAGAAAAATGGAGTAGCTCATAGAGAACACCCAAGGCCAATTCCCTGAGGAGCTGCCCTAGGCAGTTTTACGATGAACGGCTCCTTTCTGTTAATGTAGACTATTGCTCTATCCTCACAGCTGAAGCAGGGATCTATCATTGTTAAAATTAGGGGGACGTCGGATAGCGTGTATCCTTTTATTGCCTCTGAAGCCAAAACGAGATTTGGCAGTGTTGGCGTTCTTATTTTAACTCTGTAGGGATTTCTCATTCCGACTTTGCCCCTAATATAATAGTAGAGTTCTCCCCTCGGTGGCTCAGTTCTTGCAAAAGCTTCACCATCCTTTGAAGTTCCCATGAAGAAAGCTGAAGGAACGGGATTTCCGGAGGGCATTTTCTCAACTAGCTGTTGGATTATTCCTATTGATTCGAAGGTCTCCTTTACTCTTACTTCAGCAATTGTGAGAACGTCTCCCCTATTTCCAGTTACAACATCAAACGAAACTTCTGGATAAGCGCCATATGGTTCAACTTTTCTTATATCATAGGGAACACCCGTGGCTCTGAGAACTGGGCCAACGGCTCCTGAAGAAATAGCTGTGTCTGCATGATATATGCCTATGCCTCTTGTTCTTTCTTCCAGAGGACCGTATGACATGACCTCCTCAGTTATTCTTCTGAACTCCTTCTCAAATTCCGATATTTCTCTCTTCACGACCTTCAATTTTTCATCCGAAACATCGTATCTAACTCCTCCAATCGTAATGAAGGATTTATTGACCCTATTTCCCGCAATCATTTCTAAGAGCTTCATTATCCTCTCTCTGGCAGACCAGAGCCACATGAACATTGAGTCGAAACCTACCCAGTATCCGAGGAGTCCTATCCATAGAGAGTGGCTGTGTATCCTCTCAAGCTCGGCAACTAGCGTCCTCAAGAATTCTGCCTTTTTATTCGGAGATATCCCCAAGAGATTCTCAACAGCAAGAGTATACGTCCAAGAATGATGAAAGCTGCAAATTCCGCATACTCTCTCAACCAGAAAGAGGGTTTGAAGGAAGCTCCTGGTCTCTGCAAGTTTCTCTATGCCCCTATGAACGTACCCTATTCTTGGTCTTGCCTCCACAATCTTCTCTCCTTCGAGTGCTATGGCAAAGTGCTCAGGCTCCTTTAGAGCTGGATGATACGGGCCAAAAGGCAGTATTACTATGCTCTCAACACTGTACCTGGAGGACCCAGTTATTGGTATAACCGATGAAGGTGGCTCCTGCATCTGAACTTCATTGAGGATCTGCATTAGTTGTTCAAGTGAAACTGTTTTGAGGAGAGGCGGTGGGGCACCTTGAGGATAGCTTTCCGGTAGGAGAAGCTTGGCATTTGGTAGAGGATGTCCAATGAAGCTGACTCCAAACATGTCTCTTATTTCCATCTCATATATATAGGCCCCTCTGATCTGAGAGCTTATGCTCTCGACAGCTGCTCCTTTTTCAGGAAGGGATACTAGCAGATGTTTCATTTCTCCTTTCCAATTATCAAAGGAATAGATCAGTTCAATGCTGTTTGCCACATGGGTGGCGGTGATTCCTACTAAATGGGGATAGCTCGAGATAACTGCTCTGACGGTTTCAGGAAGGGATTCCGGAAATACTGTTAAGACAGAAGAGCTGTCATTCCTTTTCAGGCTTACTGCTCCCATTCTCATCTGCACCTCCAAGCTGATTCTCGTAGAATTTTTTGATGATGGAATAGATCATTCTCGGATTTGGAGGACATCCTGGAATGCATATCACGTTTTTGAGAACCTTATCCACTCCTCCTATAACATTGTACCCTCCTCGGAAGACTCCTCCACTGCATGCACAAGTTCCAATAGCCAGAACAACCTTGGGTTCAGGAATTTGATCGTATATCATTCTCAGGGATCCAAGAGTCTGTCTCGTGACTGGACCGGTTACAACCAATATATCAGCGTGTTTTGGAGAGGAAGTTAGAATTGCTCCAAGCCTCTCAACATCGTACTTAGGTGTGAGAGATGCTACCACCTCAATATCACAGCCGTTGCATCCACCTGAGTTGAAATGGAAGAGCCAAGGGCTCCTCCTCACCAACCGGAGTGAGCTATTTTTTTCCAATGTCTCTCTCCCCCAAGTAGACGAAGTATCCAAGCACTGTTGCGAACAGGGATGCTGCAAAGAGGAGAATAATCCAAGGAGAAATTTCTACGAAGAAAGTAGCTACGAGGAGCGACTCGACTGCGAGAAGTATGGATAGAAATATGATCATATCGCTCACATGAACAAAATTCTCTCCATTGAGAGAGATCCCCGCTGTATATGGCTGGGACTTTCTTCCCCCCTTTTCAACATTGAAGAGGGGAGACTTGCTGGTTAGAACATATATGGCTGCGAATAATGCTCCTATCACCAGAACAGAAATTATTTCTAGCTCTATTTCAGCTAGCTCCAATCCAAATACCTCCGGAGATCAATAATTTTTAATTTATTTTCAATTAATAAATATTTCTATGTAAAAATCTAAAATTACGAAATAATTTCTTCTATCTTATTAACGTATATTTGCTTAATCAATAATTAATAATATAAAATTATATACAATAGCAATCTATTATTACAAATACTTATTATCCTTTTTTCAGTAAAACATCAAAGATTTGAGTTGAAAGAGCTATCAGCAAAAGAGCTGGTTGCGTTACTGTTGGAAGAAATTGAGAATAAAAAGTCCACAATAGCATGCATAGGAAGCTCTCTCAGATCGGATGATGCCGCTGCATTGAAGCTCTGCGATATTTTAAGGAAGCGAACAAGCAGCGATGAAATATTAATATGTGATGGTGGACTGGAAAACTGCTTGGATAGGCTAATCGAAAAAAAGCCGAGTAGGCTAGTAATATTGGACGCCGCGGCTGTTGATACAAATGAGGCAGGAAAAATTTTCCTCTTTGATATTGAAGAAATCTCAGAGGGAGCTGCTTGGTCCCACAGAATTCCAATTTCAATGGCGCTGAAAATTTTGAGTAATAGCATATTGCTGGACTCAGTGATCTTAATTGGAATTGGAGGAGAGCGCTTTGATATTGGAGAGGAATTATCCCCTTCGGTTGAGAAGCTGATAAACTATGTGGATGAACTTCTTGGAATACGTATGAAGACAATGTTAGAGCTAGAGTTTTCTTCTTATGAGAGCAAAGATAAGAATAGGGATGGCTGAAAAAATAAGGGAAATAATTGGGAGGGGAATTCCAATTATTTGCTGTGTAAATAAGGAAACCAGCGGATAGCCCTCCAGCTTTATTTGAATCGATCTCAGCAACAGAGGAATTTCTCCCAGTAGAAAGCTAATGATGGCAATATCTGCCCTTCTGAGCTCCGGAAGCTCGAGAGCTGCTATTAGCTGTATTGCTGTTGGAAGAAGCAGAAGCGATGAGATAACTGAGAGCTCTACTATGAATGACAATCTCCAGATGGAGAAGAGGCCTGAGAAAAGGAGGGAGAGAGCAACGATAACCCTACTTAATTGTATCTCCATTCTTTCAGATATCCTTCTTGAGTTCCGAAGGAGAGATGAAATATTCGAGGATACAGTGATCGTTATTCCATTGATAGTAGAGATAGCTGCTGCAAAGATGCTGACGAGAATGAATGATGAAAGAATCTCGTTCCCATAACCTAGAAGGGCATATGTGACCTGATCTCTGTTGCTTATAGAGGGGAAAAGTGAGGCAATTGTAAGAGACCTAGCTAATAGTCCTGTCAAGACCATGAAAGCCGTGTATAGAAGCCCATAGATGCCGAAAGCAGTGATGGCCTTTCTAAGATCTTTTTCGCTTCTGGGGGAAAAGAGCCTCTGTACGACCTGGGGGTTGGAAAGTGCGAAAAATATCCAGGGGATGGTGTAGCTCAGAAAGGTTCCGATCGTCCAATACCCCTGTCCAACAGAGAGGGATCCAGAGCTTTCCAAGAGGGAAAAGGCTCCGTGTATGCCTATACTATGATTTGTCAAACTCAAGACGAATAAGAAGAATGCTAATCCAGCAGAGAGCATCCATATCCCCTGCATAGCATCTGTGAAAGCTATGCTCCACATCCCAGCTATCATAGTCCAAACAAAGGAAATCATCACGGAAACGAGAACACCCAAAACATAGCTCATTCCAAGGAAGCTGAATGCTAGAGAAAGACCTTGTATTTGAGCTGAAAGATAGGGAATGAGGGCTATCATTTGAAATATTGAGATGAATAGAGCAAATTTTCTGGAGCCGAACATATGCTCATTCAGCTCCGAAACTGTAGATATCTTGGCATCTCTCGAGATTTTCCACAGTTTATTGGCATATAATGAGAGGAGAAACAATGTTGCTATTAGATAGGAAAGCTCATATCCCAGACTTCCTAATCCTGTGGAGTAGGAGAGGCCAACCAATCCGACTACCATGAAGGCGCTGTAAGTAGTTGATGCATATGCCATGAAACTTAGAAACCATCCAAGTCTTGTGTGTGCAGAGTAGAAATCCGTGGCACTCCTGGAAAGAAATCTCCTGGAAAAATATGCCAGCATCGATCCAAGCAATACGTAAGCAGAAAACATTAGAATAAATGAAGAGATCAATATCTCTATTCCCTCCTAATTGAATAATTGACAATGATGAGAGCAATCAAGGAAAGAGAAATCCAGTAGAGAAGAAGAGAGATGCCGCTTATTTTCAGAATAAAGGGAAGATAGACCAGAAACAAGATGATTAGGGCTGCTAAATATAAAGTGAGCTTGGAGTGCGGGGGGTGGGATTTGAACCCACGCAGGCCTACGCCAACGGATCTTAAGTCCGCCCCCTTCGTCCAGCTCGGGCACCCCCGCATCTCTATCCCCCAATTGAATTCTCTTCAAATAAGTTTTTATCTTTCCAATTAATTTCTCTGACTATCCTTGCCGGCCTGTGACTTAATACTAGCACTTTGTCGCTTATTTCTCTGAGTTCTTCCAATTGATGAGATACTATTATCATTCCAATTTTCAATCTGCTCCTCAGCGATATCAAGGTTTCATGCAAGGATCTTATTGAAGCCCTATCTATTCCTGTATAGGGCTCATCGAGAAGTAATATGTCTGGAGAAGTAATCAAGGATCTTGCCAGAGCAGCTTTTCTGGCTGTTCCACCGCTAACCTCTCTGACTCTTTTTTCAAGGTGCTCCTCTATACCAAACATATGAGCTAGTTCTTCCAGCCTCTTCCCTGCCTCACTTTCATTGATGCCTGAGAGCTTCGCTGCAAGTAGAATGTTCTTTTTGAGGTTGAACCAAGGAAGAAGCTGATTATCCTGTGGGGTATATCCAATCCTTCCATGTACCTCTACTTTTCCCGAATCTGGCTTGAGAATACCCACAATTATCTTGAGAAGAGTACTTTTACCCGCTCCATTTGGACCAACAAGACCTATTGCTTCTCCCTTCTTCAATGAAAAAGAGATCTCATCGATTACCAGCAGTCCATTGTAGGATTTTCTAATCCTGTCTATGACAACTAGCTCATCCAATTGATGAACCACCTCTCCAATTGCCTTAGGATGGCCAAATCAACCAATATCATCAGAGCTATTAGTATGATGCTCCAAGCAAATACTCCTCCTTTGTATCCGAGATTGTAGCAGTAGACAAGCATGTACCCAACCCCTCCACTGCTACCAAGGGCTTCAGCAACTACACTGATTCTTAGAGAGTTCCCAATGGCGGCTCTGCTTCCGCTGGCCAAATATGGCAGAACTCCAGGAAATATGAAATATTCAATCAGCTGCCTTCTTCTAGCACCCATAGCTCTTGCCATATCTCCAAACTTTTCGACTACAACCTTTGCTCCATTGAGGCCCACAGTCAGCAATATAGGATAGGATGTGGCTGCTACAACTAGAATAGGAGGAAGCGAGCTTGTAAGCCCGAAGATCAAAAGGAAGATCAGAGTCCAGACGAGAGCAGAGACGCTTTGAATAAATGTGTTTAGGGCCTCAATGAGAGAGGCTGCATGATCGTTAATATAGTAAAGCGCTATTGAAATGAATGCTGCTGCAAGAGAAATTAGGAACCCGGCTATAGTATTCAGGAGAGTTCTGCCTATGTTGAATAGAAGGCTCCTAGTACCTATCTGCTCAAGGTAGCTCAGCACATCCTGTCCGCTGGGAACTGACATAGGGAACTCGTGATACAGCAAGAACCAAAGGCTTAGAATGACAGCGGATAGATAAAACCATCCAAGCATGCTTAGCCTGATGCGTAGAATACCTGATCACCTATTGTTGAGGGATCTTGTGCTAGATATCCTCCCTTCCAAGCCAGAGACCATGAGCTCCTTATTCCCTGAATCACGGTAGAGTTCAGAGTGTTGTCGAGGATAACAACCCTGCCGTACAAATATGCTGCTTCTTTTTGCGAAAGGCCATAGAGGCGAGCAAGCATCTGCTCTATTGATTGGGGATCGGTTTTCCATATATCAACAGCTGTCTTTCTCATGGAGAGAAAAGCGCTTAGCTTTTGCCCGTCGCTTGTGAAGTTTTTCGATGCAACCCATACAAGCATTACAGGAATTCCTGTGGAGTTGGACTGCTTCCAGAGATCCTGAAACGTACCAATTATTGTGAAGTTGTATCTCACCACGCCTATTGAGACAAACGGCTCCCAAACCACTGCAGCAGCTCCATCTCCTCTGGCTAGGGCATCCAAGATTGCTCCTGGGGGAGAATTAATACCTATTATATCTCCTCCTCCTTGAGGAGAATCAACCACGCTCAGATTGTATATGCTCTTCATATATGCCTTGAAAAGCATGTATGTTCCAGTGCTAAGCAGCGATATAACGTTTTTTCCCCTTAGCTGCTGGAATGATGAGATTGCAGATGTTCGAGAAAGAACTGCTTGGTTCTGCAGCATTTCGGGAGAAATTATTTGCACGGAAACTCCGCTCTGAATAAGCTTTGCTGCCATCTCAGAAGGAATGACTGCGACATCGATGTCTCCTCTTTCGATTGCTGCCAATATGTCGGTAGTTTTTTCAAAGCGGTAGATCTCCAGCTGCACTCCCTGCTTAGAGCTCAAGTTGAAGTATTCCATTTCATCAAGCGTGCTAATGCCTCCTTGAAGAGTGCCGGCTCTAATTGTAATGATGTTACTTCCACCTCTCTCCAGGAACAATAAATATGAAGAAAGAATCAGTAGAGCAAGAACTACGAGTACTGCCAGCAACCATCTCCTCAAGAGTATTCACCCCTGGTCTGTTTTAAATTTGGGGATTTTTTCCCCTGATATATATTTAGAAATAGCCCAGCGCTACATCCAGCAGAGTTCCAGCGCTGACGACTATTCCGATGAATAGATTTAAATTGAATGCCGTTGGAATTTTGCTCAAGTCCTTCCTAACAATGAGCACCTGAAACAGCATTAGTAGTGATGAAACTGCTACTGACGCAGCTGAGATCTCTCCCAGTCCATACTCATGAACAGCAAGGAAGAAGGATAAGGAAGAAACGGCATAGAAAATGGAGGAAGTTTTTATTGCTCCAAAAGCACCAAGCTTCGCTGGAATGCTCCCGAGTCCCTCTTTTCTGTCATAGTCTATGTCCATTATACTATAGAGTATATCAAAACCTGCTACCCAGAAGGTTACCCCAATTAGATATAGCCACGGAACGGTCTTCAGCGCTGTTTGCAAAGAATTCACGAATGAGCCAGAAGCAGCAATTGCTCCCCCGAAAACTACCAGTCCAAGGGAGAGACCTAAGTGCAGATGGGGCAGGCTGTGCATTCTCTTAGCATAAGGATAGCTCATAGCTACAGCATATAGAATGGGGGAGAGCAATAGGGCATAAATGTTGAGAAGCATAGCAGAAGTGAAGTAAACAGCAGAGCCCAATATGACAACTACCCAGGCATCCCTGAGGCTTAAAGCCCCTGTCACAAGAGGTCTTTTCACGGTCCTGGGATTTCTCCTATCTATTTCCAAGTCTGCTATGTTATTGAAGCTCATTCCAGCTGTTCTCAACCCAAATACTGCAAGAGTTGAGAGCAAAAACGTTCTCAAAGAATATGGAAATCCTGAAAGGACTATGCCAACATAGGCGAATGGAAGGCTGAAAAGCGTGTGCTCTATTCTTATGAGCCTCATCACTGCCCTCATTTTTCCAAAGCTTTGAACTTTGCCTGGATCCCAGCTAGTAGAATCTCTCAATCTTGTTCCACCCCTTCAGAATTGTTCCCAGAATACCACTTATCTTTGCTAGAACAGCTTCATCCTCCTTCACCATCTCGGGCCACTCTCTTCCATAATTTTCCTCCGGAAGCTTTCTAGTAGCATCTATTCCTAGCTTTCCGCCATAGGAGGGGGAGATGTTAGCTGGATCGAGGGCATCGCTGTGGGAATTCCCGATTATCAGAATATCTCTTGAAGGATTCACGTTTGAAGATATTGCCCATATTACCTTTCCAATATCTCTGGGATCCACATCATCGTCAACTACAATTATTATTTTTGTGAGGGAGCTCTGGCCCAGGCCCCATAGAGCGCTCATGACCTTCTTTGCTTGTCCTGGGTATCTCTTCTTTATAGAAACTATCAGCATCCCCTGAAATACTCCCTCTGGAGGATAGTTGACTTCAACTATCTCGGGAAGGAGCAGCTTCATAATTGGCTTGAATATTCTCTCTATTGCTTTTCCAATTACACCATCCTCGAGAACGGGTAGTCCAGTCACGCTTCCATAGTAAATAGGATTGTCTCTGAAGTAAACTCTATCGACAGAGAAAATTGGATACTTTTCAGTGGGCTTATCGTAATATCCCCAGTGATCTCCAAAGGGTCCCTCGCTGGATAAGTTCCTCAGCTGCACTTTTCCTTCAATCACTATTTCCGCATTGGATGGTACAGGGATGCTGTTAGGGAGCTCATAAAGCTCTATTCCTCTTCCTCTCAGAACCCCAGCAAAGAGGGCCTTGTCAATTGGATATGGAACGGGAGAGACCGCTGCTAACATCGTTCCAGGATCGCTTCCTATTACTACTGCAACTGGGAGCTCATCGACTCCTTTTTCCAGAGCAGCAGAATGCGCCATAGCTCCTCTCTTATGAATCTGCCAATGTATCACTGCACGGCCTCCATCTAATATCATCATTCTATAGACTCCCATATTGAGAACTCCCAAGACAGGATCCCTGGTTATCACAATTGGAAAAGTTGCGTATTTCCCCCCATCCTTTGGCCAGGTTCTAAAGAATGGTATTTTCTCGAGTGGATTGTCGTCCTTCTCCAGAATGTTGCTTTCAAAGTCTGCATGAGATGTCCTGGAGGGAAGATACTTGGAGGTTCTGAATAGCTCTCCTGTAGCTTTCATTTTTTCAAGAAGAGAAAGAGGAGGCTGAATCAGCTGCATCGGTATAAGTCTCTCCCCTATATCCTCAAGCTTTTCAACTGATAGCGCTTGCCTAATTACTCTTATGCTGCTGAAAAGGTTCCCTGCAACTCTCCAGCCATCATACCCCTCAATTTTATTTAAGAGGACAGCCGGTCCTCCAGCATACATCAATTTTCTAAGCAGAGCAGGTATTTCGAGATCGGGTGAAAGGGGGTTGTTCACTTCAACAAGCTCTTCCTTGCTCTTCAACCACTCAATGTAGCTCCTCAAATCAGCTAGGGGATCCAATTGAATCACTTCCCTTTCTTGGGAGCTTGAGCTGCTCTCCTGGAGCTATGTAGAAATAATCCTCAAGCATCGGATTTCCCAGAAAGATGTGTCTTCCATCCACTATAACCGGCGTTCTCATAATTTTTGCTATTGATTTCAAATCGAGATTTCTGAACAACTTGTGATCTGTAACAACTATTAAGCCATCTGCTCCTTTGAAGTCTCCGCTGAACGGCTGTAGTCCCAGGCTCCTCAATTCCTCCTCCGAGTAAAATGGATCTAGTACTTCCACAATGCTCCCCCACGCCTCCAGCTCCCTTACAAGAGGAAGTGTTGGGGTGTTAACATGCTCCTTTACCTCCCCTCTATAACTAAGACCAAGAACAATTAGCCTTGAACCATTGAGAGGTCTTCCTGCTGCATTTAGGGCCCTCAAAGTTAGCTCCACCATGTGAACTGGCATAAGCTCATTTATCTCTCTAGACAGTCTCACTATTCTGGCTAGCTCGGGAAATGCATGTATTAGGAACCAAGGATAGACTGGTATGCAGTGCCCTCCAACGCCGGCTCCTGGCTTGTGAATGTGGCTGTAGGGCTGCGAATTCGCTGCATTTATTATTTCATTAACGCTCAGTCCAAGCTCCTCAGATATAAGTGCCAGCTCATTTGCCAGGGCTATGTTGACATCTCTATATACTCCCTCAAAGACCTTAACGGCTTCGGCCGCCCTTATGCTTGATACAGGTATTACTCCCTTTTTGTTGATGGTTTCATAGATGCCGATCAGAGGCTCAAGGGTGCTCTTGTTTATTGCTCCTATGATCTTTGGATAGCTCTCAGTTATATCTCTTACAACCCTTCCGCTCATAGTTCTCTCCGGTGCATGAGCTATACCGAAGTCCTCCCCAGCTTTCAGCCCTGACATTGACTCCAGGACGAAGGCATATTTCTCGGTGGTTCCTGGAGGAAGGGTTGTTTCTGTTACAACAATGGATCCTTTTCTTAAACCCTTACCTATGCTGTTGATAGCAGCATCCATGCTCCTGAAATCAATGCCAGTTCTGGAAGCATAGACGGGGACTATTACTACTATCAAATTGCTCTGCGAGGCTGCCCATGTCCCATCAGTAGTAGCTATGAAATTTTTTCTCCTAAGGGCCCTTTCCAGCATTTCATCAGTACCTGGTTCAAATGGAATTGGATTCCTTCCCTTCATTAGCTCCTCGACAGTTTTTTCATTTATATCGACACCAATGACCTTGGCTCCATTCTCAGCAAAAACTAGAGCTAGGGGAAGCCCCATCTTTCCGAGGCCAAAAACTGAAACTGTTATTTTCCCTTCTTTGAGATAAGCAGATGCTTCCTCCCTTCCTATGGAAAGCAAGTTCAAATCGATCACCGGGCACTGGTCATTTTCTATAATTCCCTTTATTACTATTGAGTTATCCTTGTATTAGAAGACACCAGGAAGCTCAGATAGTTATTTCTGAACTGTAACTAAAAGTCAGTATATATACAAAATATACAAATATTTTAAAAAGACAAATACTTTTATATTGTTGTTTACAAGTTTGCAATTTGTATCTACTTACAATATATTTAAAAATAATTTAGAATAATGGTGTTCAGAATAATGGCGGGCGGGGCCAGCACATATAAACCAGCTCTTATTATATTCTCCGAGTCTCAACCTCTCTCCTGCATCGATGTTGAGCTTGTTGGAAAGCTCAACGATGTTCTCTCTGAAAGCAACAGAATCATCGAGAAGATTAGGCAGAGAGGGACTGAAATAGTCGAAGTGAAAGCAGCCATTTCGGGAAACGAAGAAGAAACAAGAGCAAATTTGCTTGTTGCAGTGAGGGATGTTGAGAGCAGCGCCTTGGCTCTATCTCGAGAAATCAAGGCTTCTCCCATTGTTTCGTATTCATCCCTCTCTGGGAGATTCAGAAACATATGCTATTCAATGAGGCAGTTTCCTATTGATGTTCTCGGACTAAGATGGATAATGATGGGTCCCGGGAACTACGAGGCTCTGACTCTTGGTATGAAAAAGGTCCTAGGTACACAGATATTTCCTTATTATCAGAGAAACTTGGGCATTCATATTGGAAAGAACGTCTACGAGTACTATGTGAAGGCTCTGGGAGGAATTGATAGGCTGGACGAAGCTATGAAATTTGCCTCAATGCTGCTTCTAGTTGCCGGATGGGGGGTTATTGAGGATTGGAACATTGCAGAGAATGGAATAACATTGACTATAAGGGATAACTGGGAAATTCAGCTGTTTGAGACAAAAATGGTGGAGGAAAAGCCAAGAATAATTTTGGGGATGCTTGAGGGATTTTTCGGATCGTTGCTTAGAAGAGATGTTCTAGCCGACATTGTTTCCATTAAAAAAGAAAACAAAACAATTCTCGCAAAAATTTTCATTCGATTCTAATTGCTTGTTTCTTTTTTAAAGCGTTGCTTCTATATTTCTGAGCTAGAATGCTTTAGCCATACCGGCTCACTCCAGACTGCCCCCCTTCTCCAGGATGTGGGCTTCACTTTGGGAAGAAATAGCTGCTATTCTATCTACTCCTCCAATGCTCTCAATGAACTCAGCTACTGAGATTGGAACGAGCTCCTTCCATCTAGAATCTTTCTTCTTCATCAATAACCTGATGAACGTCCCATTGTAGATTTCTCTCCTGTAGGGAGATGGTGTTACTGTCTTGAAGCCAAGCTCGTTGAATATTCTGAGCATTATGGGATTTCCTACGTATATGGCCTCAGCTCTAGGGCAATTGGAGATTGCATGGAATGCTGAAGAGGGATGAATCTCCATTGTTGGCAGAGTAGCTGTTATTACTCTACTCAGATCGAGTCCTCTCTCCTTCATGGATAATCTTATCATTTCTATTCTCTCTCCTGCAGTGAATGGGTTTCTCTCAGTATGGCTCTCGCTGCTCATTCCTATTAAAAAGACCAATTCCTCGTATTCATCTGAAGTGAGGATCTCCTCAGCTACATGAAGATGACCCAAATGAAAAGGCTGGAACCTGCCGAAGAATATTGCTCTTCTTGGTATGCGTATGTCCATAACTACCACTCTTCCTAACGCTCTGTTCAATTGGATAATAAAATATAGCACGAGCTGCACTCTTTAAAACCATGCTTCCAGAAAAGTTTCAATGGAGATGCATTTGGGTAGAATTACCATTCCTAGAGAGCTGCTTAATCCCTTCATTGAGCAAATAAAGCTGTCCTTCAAGAACTACAATAGAATGATAGAGAGCTCAGGATATTATCTGAAACCAGTACACTATGTTACAAAGATCTCCAACGACGAGAGAAGAATATACATGTATTTGGGAAGGTACTGGTGGAAGATAATATACGTTGGAAGAGATGTAAAGGGGAGGCCAAGAATAAAGTGGATTTATATGGGAAAAGAAAGGCCAAGAGGTTTGCCTGAACCACCAAAAAATCCTCTGGAAGGACTAGCTATCTATATGATTGCAAGTGACAGAGAAAATTACTATTTTGAGAGAGAGGAAATGGCTTCTTTGCTGCTCAAAAAATTGAATGAATTTAGAAACAAACTTACTGAGTAGCGCTCTTGTAGCAGAGCCACCAATCAAGGCACTCATATTTCTTGAGTCTCTCTGGTATATCGTTCTTGTTGCTTGGTGGCGGAACTATGACCTTGCTTCCCATTATCTCATTGTTTGGCCAGTTTGCTGGCATCGCCGCCTTTTCCCTATCTGCTACTTGAAGGGCTTTTATCATTCTGATTATTTCATCTATGTTTCTTCCCAGCTCCATTGGATAGTACAGTATTGCTCTTATAATCCCGTTAGGATCTATTATGAATGTTGCCCTAACAGTCTGTGTGCCCTCTGATTGTGCATGAAGCATTCCATAGAGCGAAGCAATCTTTCCAGTTGTGTCAGCAATAATTGGGAATGTTATTTCTATCCCCAGCTTTTCCTTTATCCATTCATCCCACTTTATGTGACTGAATACTTGGTCAACGCTCAGTCCTATTAGCTTTACTCCAAGCTCCTCGAATTCCTTCATTCTTCTCTGAAATGCATAGAATTCCGTTGTGCAGACTGGAGTGAAGTCTGCTGGATGGCTGAAGAGAATGACCCACTTTCCCTTGAAGTCATCTGGAAAGGTTATCTTTCCGTAAGTTGTTAGCGCCTCAAATCTAGGTGCCTTATCTCCGACTCTTGGCATACTTGAGAAGGATTGGCTCACTTAGATCACCGTGAACAATATTCGGAAGCTTAGTAATAAGTGTTATGTTTATATGTTTAACCAATAAAAATATTTTATAAAATTATTTTATTGCATTTCCTGTTTATACAGATCGAACCTCTACCATCCCAAAAGAGAGCTCTTGTTTGAAATAATTAAAGCTTATTAGGAGTGTATTGCTGATGCTATGCTAGATCAGTTTAGGATTTTTGGGGTGAATTGAGTGAAATACATCGTATGCAGCGCCTGGCCCTATGTCAACAATGTGCCTCATCTAGGCACAATGATAGGAAGCCTGCTATCAGGAGATGTCTATAACAGGTACCTTAAATTGAAAGGAGAAGAGTCTCTCTATGTGAGTGGAAGCGACGAGCACGGCTCACCCATCGAGGTTGAGGCTAGGAAAAGAGGAGTTGATCCGAAGATCCTCACAGATGCCATGCATGCCTATGTTAGTGACTTGATTGGAAAATGGGAAATTGAGTTCAGTAACTACACAAGAACACATAACCAAGTGCATATTGAATTCGTTAGAAACTTCATGACAAAGCTCTATCAGCTAGGCTATCTTGAGAAGAAGAAGGAGATTCTTCCATACTGTCCCAATGATAAGATCTTTCTCGCAGATAGATTCATTGAGGGGAAGTGCCCATACTGTGGATATGAGAAGGCTAGGGGCGATCAATGTGATAATTGTGGAAGGCTCTTGCACCCTACCGAGCTGATTAATCCCCACTGTGTTTTCTGCGGAAGCAGGCCCATATACAAAGAGACTGAAAACTACTTCTTTAAAATGCAATTGGTCAGAGATAGGCTTCTCGAATGGCTTCGAAACCATAGAGAGCTAGATGATAACGTCAGGAATTACAGCCTAAATTGGGTCTCAGAGGGTCTTAGAGAGAGGAGCGTGACTAGGGATATATCTTGGGGAGTCCCCTCTCCCCTCCCTGGGACTGAGGGAAAGACCATATATGTGTGGTTTGATGCTCTTCTTGGTTATTTGAGCTCGGTGAAGGAGTACCTGGAAAAGAATGGAAAGGGAGAAGATTTTGATTTTTGGTGGAGGGATCCTGAAACAAGAACGGCTTTCTTCATAGGTAAGGACAATATACCTTTCCACGCCATAATCTTTCCATCCATGTTGATAGCATCAGGGGAAAGTTACCCACTGCCCTGGAAAATAAGTGCTACCGAGTACCTTCTTTTCCAAGAAGAAAAGTTCAGTAAGAGCAGAGGGATTGGCGTGTGGGCTGATGAGGCTCTGGAAATTCTTCCTGCTGACTATTGGAGGTTTGCCTTGATAAGAATGAGACCAGAAAGTAAGGATACCAGCTTCAGCTGGGTTGAGTTCTACAGAATAATTAACACGGAGCTCAATGACGATATTGGGAATCTGTTCCATAGGGTGCTCAGCTTCATATGGAGAAATTATGATGGGGTTGTTCCGAGTTCCTCGTACCTAAAAGATGAGCTCCAAGAAATTCAGCCTGAGATCGCGACTCTTATAGAAAGAGCTGTGGACTCATATGAAAGGATTAAGTTGAAGCAAGCTAGTGAGCATATTTTGGAGCTTGCAAGGCTTGGAAATCAATATTTGAACCAAAAAGCTCCCTGGGATCTCATAAAGGAAAATAGAGATAGAGCCTCATCAGTAATTATAGTGGAGATAAATCTCGTGAGACTCATTGCACTTCTTCTCTTTCCTATAATCCCCTCATCCATGAGGAGAGTTTACAAGATGATTGGAATACCTGGTCCCACTAATGGTGAGCTCAGCAATTTGGAGCTCATGTTGGTGAAGCCTGGTCAGAGAATAGAAAAGCCAGAACCAATATTCAAGAAGCTCCCCCAGGACTTCCTTGAAAGGATCGATGATATTCTGAACGAGGCAAGAAAGAGGGCCCTGGATAAGAGGCCGAGAATATGAAAAACAACAAAGAACCAGGAGCAATCTTTTAAGTTAAAGTATTGCTTTGCAAAGAGCCTATATGGGTCCTGCTCACAGAGTAGAGGTAGTGAGATTGCTCAGCGCCTGAACAGTTGATCCCAGTATGTATTCCATCATGGCGCTTCCCAGTATGATCCCAATTCCGCTTATTAAAAGAAGAATGCCCAAATAGTACCAGAATGTTCTGGAGACTCCTGGCGTTACCCTTGTTATAGAGAATGCGTTCATCACAGCTGTGACTATTGAGAATATTGCACTCATGTAGATAATGGGTGCAAGCGGTATCTGGGACCCAAACAGAGGACCAACGATGTTGGCGGGAATTTGCGCTTGCATTGAGGTGAGAAGATGGGAAAAGCTGTTGAGTAGGCTGACAACAAATACATTTATGATAACTATTGCTCCCTGCATTATGTATGTTGTAGTCTCAAATGTCTTTGCTACCTGCAGCCTATTTCTCCTCAATCTCACGATTAAATTATGGTGATCGCTCAGGGATGCTCCAACCACCGAGATCTTCCCACCTTTCTCAATTGCATCAATAAATATTCTGAGGAATCTTCTTACGAGCTCACTTCTGCTCTCATTGGCTACCATCCTCCAAGCTATTGATGGATCTATGCCATTTAGAAGCCTTGCGTAGAGGTTCTCCAGTATTCTGGATAGCTTTCCAAGCTCTACAATGAGCATGGGTCTCAATGCCTTTGCCTGATTCGGAAGCGTTTCGTAGTTCAGGGCGTAGCTCCTAATGAATATTGGGAAAAAGTCATCTATTTCTCTTATAAGCCCCTCTATTCCCTTGGAGAGCCATCCTGGAAAGATCAGGGCCGCTCCAACCGCCATTATAAGAATTCCAAGAATGAAGAATGTCAGTTTTCCGGAGAAAATAATATAGATGCTGATGGCGCTTCCTGCTACTATTATAGCTACTGAAGAAAT